>JARGFV010000002.1 GCA_029210545.1 bacterium | reverse complement strand
TCATTGATTTGGGCGCCCCGCGCGGGGCGCGTTGATGGACTTTTTGCGAGTCCATCATCTTTAATTGCCACACAGTTGGCTGACATCTCATTTGCATCATGAATAATGCGGGCTAGGAGCCTGTGCCCTCCCTGCTAAGAAAAAGGGAGGTTCTCCGACACGCTGCTAGTCCTCCTCCTGCAACCGCCGGCTTTCCGCCATGATGACCTCGTAGATCCTCACCAGCTGTTCGGTGTCCATGGGGCCCTGGGCGCCGGCGGCGAGCTTCTTTTTCACCTTCCCCTCCCGGCCCGGATCCAGGATGGCCATGCCGATCTTCTTTTTCACCTGGCCGATCTCCTGGGCGAGGGAGGCCCGTTCCTGCAGAAGCTCGATAATGCGGCTGTCCACGGTGTCGATGGCGTTTCGAAGGTTGAGGATCCGCTGGTCGGGAGGAGGACTTTCCATTTTTTTTATCCTTGTTTCGGATTTCAAGTAAAAATGGATGCCGTGATTCGTAATTTGTGATTCGTAATTAGAAAAAATCGCGGAAATTCCTGGTTCTGTTTGCAAAAACCATTTAATCGCAATTCACAAAGACCTTATCGGATTACGGGTTGCGAGTCAGCCATGTACCCCCGGCAAAGCCGGGGGGTTCCCTAAGTACTAATCACGAGTCACGAGTCACGGCCTTTTAATATACTGCCTTCGGTTGATCACCGTGTCCTTCCGGTACGCCTCGTCCCTTTCCGGGTAGTCCAGGGTGTAGTGGAGGCCGCGGCTCTCCTTGCGGGCCATGGCGCAGCGCACCGTGAGGAGCGCGACGTAGACAAGGTTCCTCAGTTCGATGAGATCCCTGGTGATGCGGAAGTTCCAGTAGTACTCCTCCACCTCCCGCTTCAACAGCTCGATGCGGTGAAGGGCCCTTTCAAGGCGCCGGTCGGTACGAACGATCCCCACGTAGTTCCACATGGTGCGCCTGATCTCGTCCCAGTTGTGGGAGATGACAACGTTCTCGTCGGAGTCCACGGCATCACCCGGGTCCCAGGCAGGAATGTCCAAGGCCGTGGGGTGAGCGAGGGAATCCCATTCGGCCTCCATGGAGCAGGCGATCCTGTCGGCCATGACGAGGGCTTCGAGAAGGGAGTTGCTGGCCAGGCGGTTGGCGCCGTGAAGTCCCGTGCACGCCGTTTCCCCGCAGGCGTAAAGCCCTGGGACCGCGGTTTTCCCGTCCAGGTCGGTCCGGACCCCTCCGCAAAGGTAATGGGCCGCCGGGACCACGGGGAGGGGTTCTTTCGTCATGTCGAATCCGTATTCGAGGCATTGCTGGTAGATGTTGGGAAACCGGTCGATGATCTCACGGGCCGGCTTGTGGGTGATGTCCAGCAGGGCGTGGTCGTCGCCCCGTTTTTTCAGTTCGCTGTCGATGGCCCTCGCCACGATGTCCCTTGGTGCGAGGTCCTTCATCTCGTGATAGGCTCCCATGAAGGCGTTTCCGTCGAGGGTCCTGAGCACGGCCCCCTCGCCCCGGACCGCTTCGCTGATGAGGAACGATTTGGCCGCCGGGTGATAAAGGCAGGTGGGATGGAACTGGACGAACTCCATGTTGGCGATGTCGGCCCCGATGCGATAGGCCAGGGAAATCCCCGCTCCGGAGACGACGTCGGGGTTGCTTGTATAAAGGTATGCTTTCCCGGCGCCGCCGGTTGCCAGGACAACAGTTCTTGCAAGGAGAGGAAAGATCTCACCGGTGACCGCGTTGTGGATGTAGCATCCCAGGCACCGGTCGGTGGCCGGGTCGTCGGGCAGGCGGTTGGCCAGGGTGCCCAGGGTCACGAGGTTCAGAGCCATGTGGTTTTCGAGGACCCGGATCCGTTCGTTGCGGTCGGCTGCGGCATGGATGACCCGCTGGATCTCGCGCCCGGTCATGTCCTTCGCGTGGACGATGCGCCGATGGCTGTGTCCGCCCTCCCGTCCAAGGTCAAGTGTACCTTTGGCAGACAGGTCGAAATGAGCGCCCAGGTCGATGAGTTCCCTCAGGGCCCTCGGGCCGTTCTTGATGATCGTTTCCACCACGTCCTCGTGGCAGAGGTCGGCTCCCGCGGTGAGGGTGTCCCGGATGTGGTATTCGAACCGGTCCGCGTCGTCCATGACGGTGGCGATACCGCCCTGGGCCTTGGAGGTGGAGGTGTCATCGGCCGATCGCTTGGTGACAAGAGTCACGTCTGCGAATCTTGCCACCTTGAGGGCGGTCATGAAACCGGCCACCCCCGATCCAATGATAAGAACGTCGGTTTCCATGTTTCCTTAAATACCAGATAATCGGGACGCTTGCCAGAGGGCAGTGTCACCCCGAAATCCGCCGATTGGGCCCCTCCGGCCGGGGTTCCGGCGTCGCCGGCAGAAGAATACAAGAAGTGCGGGTTGCCGGTTCCTGACGTTGCCCGGACACATTTTCTGGACCCGGATCGAAAAAGCGGCATCTCTTGCCCGCCGACCGGAGGTCGATAAATACAATCGCGGGTATCGGGTCGGAGAACCTCACACAGGCTTCTGGACGCAAATGGTCTGATAATAGCCGTTTCTCTGTGCCGGTGTGAACCCCGCTCTTCGGATGATGTTTTTAACCTCTTCGACCGTGGAAGTATTCCGGTATCCGGTTGTCTTGAGCACATTTTCTTCTATCAGCACCCCTCCGAAATCGTCTGCCCCGGCAAGCAGCCCCAGCTGCCCTGCCTGAACGCTCTCGCTGAACCAGGAAGATTGAATGTGAGGGAAGTTGTCGAGCACCAGGCGTGCCAGAGCAATTATTCGCACATACTTTGCCGGGTGTACCGGGGACGGAACCTTCCGGCTGAGGTGTGAACAGCCCGGTTTGAACGACCAGGGAATAAAGCTGGTAAACCCTCCAGTACGATCCTGCACCGCCCGAAGCGACAGAAGATGGTCTACAATGTCCATATCTGTTTCAATGTGACCGAACATCATGGTCGCGGTAGTTCTAAACCCTATCCGGTGTGCGGTCTCACTAAGCTCCAGCCATTCGTTCGTCGTTGCCTTGTCCGGCGCGATTGCCTGTCGTACCCGTTCGGTCAGGATTTCGGCGCCTCCGCCAGGGATGGTGTCCACTCCTTCGAGGTATACGGACCGCAGTGCCTCTTCGTAGCTGATCTTCTCCTTAGCTGCCATGAAGACGTATTCGGCAGGGCTGAAAGGATGAATGTGGATGTCCGGACAGGCTTTCCGGATCTCCCGGATGTATGCTGTCCATTCCCCCAGCCCGATAGCCGGGTTGTGCCCCCCCTGCAGCAGCACGGTTGTCGCCCCGATGTCGTGAGCGGCCTTAACCCTTTCGCCCAGCTGCTTCGGGGAAAGGGTGTAGGCATCCGCGTCGTTTCCCGGGCGGCAGAAGGCGCAGAAAAGGCACCGGGTGACGCAGATGTTCGTGTAGTTCGGATTGGTATCTATTACGAAGGTCACAGCGGGCTCCGGGTAGCGATCGAGACGCGCACCGTGAGCCATAGCCATCAGGCGCCCCATGGGCATTTCCCTGAGCAGCTCCAGCGCATCACCGCGCTCGAACCGTTCGCCCATGCGTCGGGCAGCTATTCTTTCCCCCGTGCGCGACTTTTTCAATGGATCGTCCTCCACAATGACTGTTCCCTTTTCACCAGGAGTCTGTGTCAGGTTCTCCGACAGACACCCAGGGAGGGATGCGGCTTCCGAGGGGCTGTTACTCCCACATATAATAGTTGGTGACCTCGCAAAAAGTCATCAACACGCCCCAGGTGGGGCGCCCAGATCAATGACCGGCAATAGAAGTCAATGATCTGTGAGGAAAGCGAAAATGACACTTTTCGCTTTCCGTTGAGCAAAAAGTCCCGCCTGGGCTTTTTGCGACTCTTTCAATAGCTCAAGATCGGTTAAAAAACGTTCCTGCCCGGCAAGATCATCCTGGTCGAGGACCCGGCGGACAGTTCGGAAATAGTCCAGCACCTCCTGCAGGGGCAAGCCGAGGCTTCTGGCAGCCGGCGGCGCCGCACGATGGATCAGGTCGAACTCATTGACTCTGAACTCATCAAGCCAGTTTTCGAGTGCCCTGCGGGCGGTGCCAGGAGCATCTTTGCGTATCACCCATCTGGCGAAGACGAAAGGCAGGCTGTGCATGGCAAACCATTCCTCCGCCAGGTCCGTCACAAAAGGGTATTCGTGTGACCTGTTTTCCCGATGCGATTTCCTCATGAGCAGGGCGGCATCGCCGATAAGAAGCTCTCCGTCCGCACTACGTCCGTTACCGGCCGAAGTGGGTTTTTTTTTAAACCCGTTTCGATATCCGTGGAGAAGGTAGAGGAGCCGGACGCTGGAGGCGGATTCAGAGGTCAATCGGAATCGGGCGTCGGGTGGGATATCGGCAAACGGCCGCTTCGAAAACAGCAGGACGCTCATGGACCGTTCCCGTGCGGCGATACCGAAAGGCCCCAGCAGGTCGACGGCGGAGTCGAGAGCCGGCAGCCCACCCACCGGTACAGCCGCGGCGATCACACGTTTCTCCAGAAGGGCGGTTATGCTCTCCCGGGGAACCATCGGCACGAACCGGCACCCCTGCGGAGGACCGAAAACCTGTAGAGGCGCCATGTTCGTGTAGGGGATAATTGCGACAGGATGAGTCATCGTTGAACCTCGCGTCACTTGACCATTGCCAGGAGTCTTTGTGGGGTTATCAGGCAGGCTCCTGGTCCGATGCTGTAACGTCACCCGGCAGGACACCGGTCGATGGGGAAGGGGCGTTCATCGGCGTGAAACGGCCGTCCCGTTCCCGTGGGCGGAACCCTGCGGTTGAAATTGTTTCCACCATCCGGTCACGCGCCAGTCCAAAAGGTGTTTTTGCCCCTGCCATGTGGGCTATTTTTTCCTCGCCGATGGTTCCGTCCAGGTCATCGGCGCCCCAGCTAAGACCGGCGGCTGCAGTTTCGAGTCCGATCATAGGCCAGTAGGATTTAAGATGGGAGATATTGTCCAGTACCAACCTTGACACCGCAAGCACGGACAAGGTGTCGAGCGGGGTCGGACCCTGCTCGATAAACCGACCTTCACCGGGCTGAAACGCCAGGGGAATGAAACAGCTAAAACCATCTGAAGTGTCCTGGGCATCCCTGAGCGTCAGCAGGTGCTCCACCCTTTCAGTCCAGGTTTCCCCGAAGCCGAACAGCATGGTCGCATTGGTCGACACTCCCATTGAATGGGCCAGTTGGTGGATATGGATCCATTCGGACGGCCTGATCTTGTTCTTCCAGTATTTTTCACGGAGGCGCCCGGAAAAAATTTCCGCGCCGCCGCCGGGCATGGCGTCTATGCCGGCTTCAATAAGTTCTTCAATGACCCTCCTCTCGCTCTTTGCCGCAGTCCGGGCAAAAAAAGCAATTTCAACTGCGGTGAACGCCTTGATATGAAGAACAGGAAATCTCCTGCGCAGTTCACGGACCAGGCCGAGGTTGCGCTCATAGGGCCACACACTGTTCAAGCCGCCCACGATGTGTACCTCGGTGGGGGCCAGTTTTCCCACTTTCTCGATGATCTCCTCTTCACTGAGGATGTAGGCGTGCGCTTCTTCGGGACGGGCAGCGTAATTGCAGAAGGCGCATCCCGTGGTGCAGATGTTCGCCGGGTTTATCTGGATGTTGAAGATATAGGTCGCGTCATTGCCCCAACGCCGTGTCCGGTTTTCCAGAGCGGCCTCCCCCAGAAGGTGAAGCGTGTCGGGTGTGACAGCCCCGATCAGGGCAAAGGCCTCTGCACGGGTCAACCGCTGCCCGGCGGCGCCCTTTTCAATGGATGTTGAAAACGCGGCGTTCATGATCGTCTTCATTTTCAATCCAGCCCGAAGCTCTTCCACCGTTTATCCACATTCTTCTCCACCCCGGGATCGAATTGAACCGGTTTGGGGTAGCCGTCTTTCCACCGCGCATCGATGTCGAGCGGGAGGTTGAGGATCAAACGGTTGCCATCCAGGCGGCGTCCGGCAGGATGGATGTCAAGCAGGGGATCGAACCGCGTGAACCAACCCCAGAGGGTCATGGTGGGGTCGTCCAGAGGGATATCCGGCGATAGAAGAACGCGGAACATGTATTGGCTGGTGGACGGGTGGGCCGCCAGCGATCGGCGGACCCGGTCGATGTCCACACCGCCGGATTTCAGTTGGACCATGAGAAACGCCGGACCCCATTTCCTCAATCCCTGGATCCCGGGATCAACCATGTCGGCTTCCGGCGGCGGCGGCGGTGTCTCTCCTGGGACCGGCCGTCCGCTTCCCCGACAGGCGATCAGAATAAGCCGGGAACCGGAGTTCATGGCCGGACCGGTGAAATCGAGGGTGTCCTGGGCCGTGGGCGAAAGCAGGTGCAAGCCGTCTCCCGTGTCGAGATGCTGCCAGAGCGCTCGGCTCACCGCCTCGAAATCCTTCACGTCCACATCGCTGTCGACGGTGATCATGATCTTGGTCAGGGAGACCTGGCCTTCACCCAGCATTCCGAGAGTATGTTTCAGGGCTTCCCTCGGATATCTCTGCTTCACTGCCATGACGGCGAGGGGGTGAAAACCGGTTTCCGGATAGGCCCAGATCGCTGTTACAGCGGGCCTGGTCAGCTTCAGAAGAGGCATGGCCATTTCCTGAAGCGCGACCCCGATGTGAAAGTCCTCCTGGACCGGTTTCCCCACCACAGTGGCGGGATAAATCGCGTTTTTGCGGGCCAGCACCCGGTGGACCCGGTAGACCGGGAAATCGGCGCTGTGGGAGTAATGACCGAAATGATCCCCGAAAGGACCTTCCCGCCGCAAGTCTCCGTCCGTTACCGTTCCCTCCAGCACGAACTCCGCCTGTGCCGGAATCAGGTGCCCTGTTTTCGTTCGCTTGATGACGTCAAGCGGTTTTCCCAAAAGCAAGGCGGCCAGTATCCTTTCGTCCATCCCCTCTGGAAGCGGGGTCACAGCGGCAATGGTCAGGGCGGGCGGGCCACCGAGAAAAACGCTGACCGGAAGCGGCTGGCCGAGTTCCCGGGCTTTTTGAAAATGAAATCCTCCGCCCTTTTCGATCTGCCAATGCATTCCCGTTGAGCCGGGGCCGTATCGCTGAAGACGGTAGATGCCGGTGTTGCCGCAACCGGTCACGGGGTCGACCGTATGAACCAGTGGAAGCGTGAAGAAATGCCCACCGTCCTCCGGCCAGCACTTCAAGACCGGCAGACATTCCAGGTCGGCCGGCTCGGAAACAGTTGCCATTACCGGACCTTTAAAAACGTTGCGAAGTCTGGCGTTGAGCAGACGCCGGATGCGGCGCCTCTCTTTCCAGATCGTCTCGATTTGCGGCGGCATCATCCCTGCGGCAAGGCGTACGACTGTCTCACCCACTTCGGACGGGTGACCACCGAACACCCGTTCGACCCGGTCTTTTGTCCCGAACAGATTGGAAACGATCTGGTACGGGGACCCGATGACATTCTCGAACAGAAGCGCAGGACCGTTATGTGCCATGACCCGATGCTGAATGATGTTGATCTCTTGGTCGGGATCGACCTCGGCTCTGATGCGAACCAGTTCCCCTTGTGCTTCAAGGTGCTGAATGAAGGATCGCAGGTCCGGAAAGATCATCGCACATCCTCCCAATTCCGCCCTGGTTCATGACCGAATACCGACAGCACCCGATCCACAAACGAGTCCATGATGTCGGTGAGTGAAATCTCTTCCGGGAGCCGGCCGCTGAACATGAAAAATGGCGGGGAAAGGGGCATGATGATCCCCCCGGCCGTCGCCACTTTGTTCGCGTTATCCAGGTCGATGAGGGTCAGCGGCGATTCCCTCAGGCAGAGGACCAGGGTCCGCCGCTCTTTCAGGTGACAATGGGCCGCACGTGGAATCAGGGTGTTCCCCAGGCCAGCCGCAATACTTCCCAGCGTATGGGTCGAACAGGGGAGAACGACCATCCCACGGGTCGCCACCGACCCGGAAGCAAGGGGCGATCTGAGATCATCGTTATCGTGAATACTGTCGGCCCCGGAAAACAGTCGTTCAAGGTCTCCACGCTCTTCAGCGAACACCGTTTTCCCCCACCGGCTTACGACGAGGGCCACCGGCCAGGGCGATGCGGCGATCAATTGTTCGGCCGCGTAAGCGCCGGACGCGCCCGTTACTGCGAGAACCAGATGTTTATTCTCCGTCATGATGCTGCTTCCTTACCTGGTGGATTTAATACACCTTATAAGTCCATCAACTGCCAAGGATGGGGACAAAGGCCGCCGCCACTCCCGCCATTGTTGAGATGGGGAAAAACCGCAGCTCCACCGGGATCACCGTGACATGCGCCGCTCCCAGGAAAAGCGTTGACAGGCCCAGAGCGATGAAAGACCCGACGCCTCCGCCGATTACGAATAGAACGCCTGCGATCAGAGCTGTGGCTGTAATGTGGCAGCAGGCCGCCATCCGCATTGCCGCTGCTCTTCCGTAGAATGCGGGCAGGCTATGTATGCCGTTCTGACGATCGCTCTCAATGTCAAGAATGGCGTAGAGAATGTCGGCTCCGCTCATCCAGAAAAACACATAGACCGCGAACAGGATGACGGGTAGGGAAAAACGGATGTGGCCGGCCGTCGCCACGAACGCTCCCAGGGGGGCGAGGGCCAGACAAAGCCCGATACCGAAGTGACAAAGTGGAGTGAACCGCTTGAGCAGCGAGTAGAACAGAAGAGGGACCAACGGGATCGGTGCCAAGACCAGGCACCAGCCTCCCAGGGCGGCGCAGGAGGCAAGATACATGACCAGACCGGCCGTTGTCACAGCAAGAGCCGCCTGTACCGACAGGGCGCCGCGGGGCAGTTCCCTCGAGGCGGTCCTGGGGTTTTGCGCATCGATGTGTCGATCGAAAATACGATTGAAGGAGAATCCGAAGGTGCGGGCGCCTGTTGCCGCCGCAATGACCAGCAACAGGATCCATAATGACGGGAAACGGCCGGTGTTTCCCAGCCAGGCTCCGGCAAATACTGTAGGCAGACTGAAGGCCGTGTGAAAGATCTTGATGAAATTGAGGATGCTACCTGTCAACGTCGAACCTCCATCAATCGAACGATTTCGTGCCACACAAGGCCGGCAACTTTTTCCGCGACGGGTGCAAGATTGAGGCGCAGCATACGGCGGTCGCCTTCCCCGGCGAGGTCGGTCACACCTTTGATTATGGCGCAGGAAACACCGTTCATCCCGGCAACATGAGCCACGGAATAGCCTTCCATGTCGACCAGTTCCCCCCGTCTGGACAGGGCAAGGCGCTCCTGACTGTCAAATACCGGCCGGTCAAAGGTCACCAACGTGGTCCCTTCGAGTTCTACGAACATTCCGGTACAGCACTCCGCGGATACCTCAGGTATTCCATGGACGGACTCTCCCCCGGAGACTGAGTCCACTCGAAACACGGCGCCGGGTTTCACGCCCGGGCGATCCGTAAGAGAGCCGCAGATACCGGCGTTGACGACAAGTTTCAGGGGGTTGTCACGGATCAGCATCTGGGTCGCCAGAGCCGCCGGCACTTTTCCCATCCCGCTGACGACAACCATTGTTTCGCTAATCCCCTGCACGATGATCTCGAACAGTTCAAACGGTTTGCCCTGCACTGCGCGGGCTTTGGCCATTTTCAGGAACGGGTCTGCTTCCGCCCTGGTTGCATAAACCAGCCCGATCATCCCAACACTCCAGCCATGAGGGCTTTTTTTTCGAGGGCGGCAACCGCAGCGTGTCCATTCTCTCCAAGGTCCAGGCTGAGGTCATTTACGAAGGTCCGGATGTGCCGCGCGATTACGGGATCATCCATTTCCTGGGCGTGTTGACGGACGTAGGGGAATACGCTCTCCGGATCGTCTATCGCCATCCGGATGCTCCGGCGGATTAAATCTTCAATGGCGCAGGTGGTCTCGGCTGAAAGAGAACGCCGGGCGGCAATGCACCCCAGAGGGATCGGCAGGTTGGTCTCCCTTTCCCACCAGGCCCCGAGATCGACGATGGCGTGAAAACCGGCCTGTTCAAAAGTGAACCGGTTTTCATGGATGATCACCCCACAATCCGCCTCTCCTGACGCCACGGCCCTGAAGATGTGATCGTAGGGAAGGAAATATCGGTCTTCCGCTTCGGGAGCCCAGAGGCGAAAAAGAAGGTGGGCTGTCGTCCAATCACCAGGGAGCACGACCCTGCAGTGCGCGATATCGACTCTTGTCAATTGGCTGCGGGCCATGACGACAGGCCCGCATCCATAGCCCAGGGCGCCGCCGCTCGCCAGCATCCGGTACCTGGGTTTGACCCTGAGCCAGGCGTGAAAGGACAGCTTTGTTATATCAAGAGTGCCCTCTGCTGCCATCTGGTTGAGGGTCTCAACATCGTGCAACTCGGAGGTAAATTCATACCCCGGCATCGTCAGCTTTCCACTGGCGATTCCATGGAAAATAAAAGTGTCGTTAGGGCAGGGTGAAAACCCCAGGGTCAATAGCCGGCGGGTTTCGGAATATTGCTCAGATATTTCCATTCAGATCCACCTTTGACAGGGTCGCAAAAAGTCCAATCCGGGACTTTTCGCTCCACGGAAAGGGAAAAGCGTCGTTTTCCCTTTCCTTACAAATCAATGACTTACGGAGTGAGTCATTGATTTGGGCGCCCCGCGCGGGGCGCATTGATGGACTTTTTGCGAGTCCATCAATTTTCAGGCTATCTTGTATTCCTCGACGCCCTGCTCATACAGATCGTTTCCCACCGTGTCGTTGACGACGATGACCGGAAAATCCTTTACCTCCAGCCTCCGGATCGCCTCGGGCCCGAGGTCCTCGTAGGCGAGGATCTCGCAGGACTCGATGCGTCTGGAGATGAGAGCCGCGGCGCCGCCAACGGCAGCGAAGTAGACGGCCTTGTGCTCCGACATGGCGTCCCTGACCTCCCGTGAGCGGGTCCCCTTGCCGATCATCCCTTTCAGCCCCATCTCGATGAGGATGGGTGAATAGGCGTCCATGCGGTAGCTCGTAGTCGGTCCTGCAGAGCCGATGGCCTCACCCGGTCTCGTCGGGGACGGGCCAACGAAATAGATGATCTGTCCCTTGACATCCACAGGGAGTTCTTCCCCTTTGTCGAGCAGGTCCACCAGCCTCTTGTGGGCCGCGTCCCGGCCGGTGAGAATCGACCCTGTGATGAGCACCCGGTCTCCCGCCCTCAGGCCGGCCACGTCCTCGTCGGTGAGCGGAGGGGTAAGTACGATTGGATCAGACATTTTATTTCTCCTGAACATCGTTTCGCAGAATCCGGAAACGATGTCTGAAATCAAGACTAATATTCCCCTTTATCCAGGACCCTGACTCCCTTTCAGATTAATTATTTAGGAAACCGCACATCTGTTTAGCGGGTTCCTAAATAATTAATTCCTTGTGCCGATGGGCATGGCAGTTGATGTTGACGGCGACGGGCAGGCTGGCGATGTGGCACGGATGCATCTCCACGTGAACAGCCAGCGAAGTGGTCCGTCCGCCCAGGCCCGCCGGACCCACACCCAGCTTGTTGACAAGCTCTAGAATGGTCTGTTCCATCTCAGCGAGTTCGGGATCGGGGTTGGGTTCTCCCAGGTGCCGTAAAAGGGACTCCTTGGCAAGCATGGCCGCTTTTTCAAAGGTCCCCCCGATGCCCACACCCACGATGATGGGCGGACAGGGGTTGGGACCGGATTCCTTGACCCTCTGGACCACGTAATCGATGATTCCCTGCTTCCCGTCAGAGGGTTTGAGCATCATGACGCGGCTCATGTTCTCACTGCCGCCGCCCTTGCCGGCGAGGGTGAGTTTGATCCTGTCGCCCGGAACGATCTTCACGTGGATGATGGCGGGGGTATTGTCCCCGGTGTTCTTCCGTGTGAAGGGGTGGCAGACGCTCTTGCGAAGGTACGCTTCCTGGTAGCCCTGACGCACACCTTCGTGGATGGCCTCGTTAAGGTCTCCTCCAGCGACGTGGACGTCCTGGCCCAGTTCCACAAATACAACGGCGAAACCAGTGTCCTGGCACATGGGGAACTTTCCCTCGTCGGCGATCCGGGCGTTTTCCAGGAGCTGATTGAGGACATCTTTCCCAGTGGGCGAGGTCTCGTTCTCGAGACCTTTTTCCAGGGCCTTGACCACGTCGTCGCCCAGGTGATAAGCGGCACTCATGGAGAGATCCTTGACCGCGCCCGTGATCTGGCCAACTGAAATTTCTCTCATTATCTCCCCCTCCGGTGTATTACCCGCTTCCACCTGTCCTTAAGCAGCGGACCGGCTGGTCCGAATAGTGGAACGGGCATCGGGAAAAAGAGAGGGAGGCAGCCACTGAACCAGCCAGCGATCTGCCTCCCTGAACTAGTGAACCGAAACGCTGTCTCTCATCACAAGGGCAGCTTCTGCACGTTCGCCCTGATGTCGTCCACGGAGTTTTTCAGCTCCGCTTTCTCGTCGTCAGTCAACTCGATCTCGATAATCTTCTCGACTCCGTCGCCGCCGACGATGATCGGCACACCGACGTAAAGTCCGTCGAACACGTCGTACTCACCCTCGAGACACGCGGCGCAGGGCAGGATCCTCTTCTTGTCCTTGAGGATCGCCTCGGTCATCTGCACGGCCGCAGCGGAGGGAGAGTAGTAGGCGCTGCCGGTCTTGAGCAGTCCGACGATCTCACCGCCCGCCTTGCGGGTCCGGTCCACGATGGCCTCGATGCGGTCGGCCGGGATAAGTTTCTCGATGGGGATCCCGCCAGCGTAGGAGTAGCGGACAAGGGGAACCATGCTGTCGCCGTGGCCGCCAAGCACGAAGGCGCTGGTGTCTTCCACCGAGATATTGAGCTCCATGGCGATAAAGGCCCTGAACCGGGCGCTGTCGAGGACTCCGGCCATACCCATGACCCTGTTCTTCGGGAACCCGCTGACCTGCCGGGCGACGTAGGTCATGACATCGAGGGGGTTGCTGACCACGATGATGTAGGCGTTGGGCGAGTGCTTGACGGCCTGCTCGGTGCAGCTCTTGACGATCTCGAAGTTCTTGAGAAGAAGGTCATCGCGGCTCATCCCGGGCTTCCGGGCGAGGCCGGCGGTGATAATGATGACGTCCGAATCGGCGGTCTCTTCGTAGCCGTTGGTCCCGGTGATCTTGCAGTCAAAACCTTCGACAGGAGCCGTCTCGACCATGTCCAGGGCCTTACCCTGGGGCATCCCTTCGACCAGGTCCACCAGGACGATATCACCAAGCTCCTTGGATGCGGCCCAGTGAACTGCCGTGGCGCCGACGTTCCCGGCACCCACAACGGTGATCTTGTTTCTCTTCTTGGCGGTCATGTCGTACCCCCCTTTCAGGCTGAGCCGGCATCTCCGGCTAACCAGTTAGCAGTAAACAGTTCACGGTTCACGGTTCACAATCTTTAATAGCTGCAAACGTGTAACCGTTAACCATATACTGTGTACTCCCTGACTCCACGTGGTCAACAGCGGACTGACCAGACTCGGAGCACTTGATCCCTTTTGACAACCTCGGCCCTCATAAAGCAAGGGAAACCGAAAGTGACGACCTTCCTGCCGATGAGTCCATCGATCTTCCTGGAACCCTCCCGGCAAAAGTCATTCATAAACAATTGACCGGCTAAAATCAACAAATCAGCCCATAACAGGTAAAATTGGAAAAAAAGAAGGGGGTGCGGCATAGATGCCGCGCCCCCTTCGAACCGGCCTTCCGTCTGAACCGGCGGAGGGGGGATCGCCGATCCAGGTCGGCAGAGGCCTGACACTGGATTTAACAGTCACCATAGGTATACTGTATACAGTATACCTATATATACCTGATCTTCAGCTGTCAAGGGTTTTGTGTGAGGAGATCGCCTTTTTCAGGCGATTCCGGAGCAGTGTCTGGTTCGACTACCAGCACAAGGGCAAAGGACGAAGCGCGAAGCAGTATTTCTTCGTTCTCAGCTCCATGAAACTTCGCCCTGTTTTCCCAGGCACTGGATATCAGGGACTGGATACTCGACTGAGGAAACAGCTATTTCTTCAGCCGCAACCCCAGCTCCGCCAGCTGTGCGGGGTCCACCGCGCTCGGCGCGCCGGTGAGCAGGCAGGTTGCCTTCTGGGTTTTGGGGAAGGGGATCACGTCCCTGATGGAGGTTGCGCCAGTAAGGAGCATCATGATCCTGTCCAGTCCGAAGGCGATGCCGCCGTGGGGCGGGGCGCCATACTGGAGGGCGTCGAGGAGAAATCCGAACTTCTCCCTTGCCTCCTCGGGACCGATGTTGAGAAGCTGGAAGACGGCGCTCTGGATATCCTGACGGTGGATCCTGATGCTTCCGCCGCCGATCTCCGAACCGTTGAGGACCATGTCGTAGGCCCGTGCCCTCACCTTCCCGGGATCGGTCCCAAGCAGGGGGATATCGTCCTCCACCGGGGAGGTGAAGGGGTGGTGCATGGAATAGTAGCGTCCGTCCCTGGCATCGTATTCGAAAAGGGGGAAATCAACCACCCAGAGGAAGTCGAACCGCCCCGCGGGGATGAGGTCCAGTTTCTGGGCAACATGGAGCCTGAGCTGTCCGAGGGACTCGTTGACCATGGCGGAGTCACCGGCAACGACCAGGAGCAGATCGCCGGTTTCAAACCCGGCGGCCTGCGCGATCTGGCCGCGGACATCCTCACCGATGAACTTGGCCAGGGGCGACTGCCAGCCGTCGGGGTTGTTCTTGAACCACGCAAGACCCTTTGCGCCGTAAATGGCAACGTGATCGGCAAGTTCGTCCAGCTCTTTCCGTGACAGCCGCGCACCTTCTTTAACGTTGATGGCCTTGACGATCCCGCCGCCGGCCACCGTCTCTGAAAAAAGTCTGGCCTCTGTCCGGCTCAGCGGTCCGCTCAGGTCAACGAGTTCCATGGCGAACCGGGTGTCGGGCCGGTCCAGACCGAACCGGTCCAGGGCCTCCGAATAGGACAACCTTGGGAAAGACGACTGGATCCGGGTGTCCAGGGCAAAGCTGAACAGGTCGGTGATCATTCGTTCCATAACGTCGAACAGGACGTCTTCGGTGATAAACGACATCTCCACGTCTATCTGGGTGAACTCCGGCTGGCGGTCTGCCCTGAGGTCCTCGTCCCTGAAACAGTGGACGATCTGGAAGTAGCGGTCATAGCCGGACACCATGAGCAGCTGCTTGAACAGTTGGGGGGACTGGGGAAGGGCATACATGTGCCCGTGCTGGATGCGGCTGGGAACAAGGTAGTCACGGGCCCCCTCCGGGGTGCTTTTGGTCAGAAACGGCGTTTCGATCTCCAGGAACTCTTCGTTGTAGAAGAAATCCCGGACCCGCTTGCTCACCAGGGACCTTAAGACCATGTTCTTCTTCAGGCTCTCCCTCCGGAGGTCCAGGTAGCGGTACGTGAGCCGGAGGTTTTCGGCGATATCGGTACCTTCCCGTTCATCAATGGCAAAAGGAGGGGTCGCGCTGGTGTTGAGGATCCTCAGTTCACTGGCCATGACTTCGATTGCGCCCGTGGTGAGATCCGGGTTCTGCATCCCTTCGGGACGCGCGATCACCTTTCCCCTGACAGCGATGACCCATTCGGACCGGAGGGCCTCGGCCTTTTTGTGGGAAACCGGTTCGTTCTCCGGGTTGAACACGACCTGGGTGATCCCCCACCTGTCCCTGAGATCGACGAAGATGAGACCTCCATGGTCACGGCGCCTCAGGATCCAGCCCATGAGGAGAACCTTCTCACCGACGTCTGCCTCGGTGAGTTGACTGCAGTGATGAGTGCGTTGCCAGTCTCCGAGCAGGTCCAGTTTGCTTGATCTCTTTTCCAAGGTGGTTCTCCTTAATTAGCCGTGACTCGTGATTCGTGATTGGGAATAAGCCATACACGTTTCACTGTTAACTAACTCCCTTTCAACCTCTTGATCATGACCTGCTGCTGCTGGATCTCGAGGGAAAGGGAGGCCAGGTTCATCAGGATCTCGAGGGACTCGATCTCCCTGGGCGGCGGCCCGCCGGGGACCACGTCACCATAGAGCAGGGCAACGGCCATGTTCTGCACCATGATGGGAAGAACCACCGTGTGATGGGGGGGCGGGTCACCCAGGACACCCTTCAGGACAGCTCCCAGCTGATCGCCGGGGTTTTCCATGGTGACAACCTTCTTCCCTTCCACGGCCTGCCTGAGCAGGGGGGAATCGGACACGCTCATGGCCAGCCCCTTGATCGCCCCGCCGAACCCCTCCCCCCTCGGGCGCCGGTCTGAGCCGTAGAACCCTGTGACGTCGTCCTTGCGGACGAGCAGGATCGCGCAACGGTCCATCTCGGCAGCAGCGAAGTTCACAATGACCTCCGCCATTTTACCCAGGCTCTTGTCCCGCACCATCTTTGCGCTCGTCTCCGACAGGAACTTGATGTCCCCCGAGTCCCTCTGGACGACCTCTCCCACCTTCTGCAGCTCCTCACGGGACTGGATGAGCTGGGAAAGGAGTTCCTCTCTCAGGATGTTCTGATGATCGCGTTCGAAGTAGACCTCGTGGCGCTGGATCACGTTCTGGATACAGAGGGCGACCTCCTCGATGAAAAGGTTGAGCTGGTTTTCCAGCTGGTCAGGGGCGATATCCTTGCGTTCCGGCTTGTTGATATAGTAGGTGGCTCCCAGAAAGAGGGCCCGTCTGCGGATCGAGGGGTCCGGGTAGGCCGTGTTGACGATGACCGGGATGTGCCCGTGTGTCTTCTGGATCTCCTCGAGAAGCTCGAGTCCCCCGAAGATCCCCTTCCCGCTCAAGGTGGGCATAATGAGATCGGTGATGACGATGGGTATCTTGCCGTCCTCCTCGTACTGTGACAGCAATTCGAGAGCCTTGTGGGGAGATTCCACCGCGTCCACCTCGAACCCGAAGGTAGTGAGCTTGTCCCGGAACATCTCGCGCATGAGCATCTCGTCCTCGACGAGAAGAACAACCTCGTCGGGCTTGAGCTCCCGGAGTTTCTGGCTGACGCGGCGGACGGCCGTGAAGATCTCCTCCCGGATGTCATCCTTTATCCGGGTTTCCTTGGGCATCATCTCGTCGATGGCCCAGTCGTCCACCACGGCGGAAGCCAGCTGCCTGGCCGATCCGGCAAGGGCCTCGTAATCGATGTCCCCTATGGAGTCGCCCGGGACATCCTCCTCCTCCACCCGGAACAGGCCCTCCTCCCAGGTGAAAAGGTGCACCAGAGACTCTTCGGCCACGTTTTTCATAGCCTGGTCCAGCGACTCCTTGTCGATAACGCCCTGCTCGATGAGGACTTCCCCGAGGAAAGTGCCCCCTTTCTTTTTCTGCGCGTTCAAGGCGCCTTGGAGCTCCTTTTCAGTGATGATGTTCCGGCTGACAAGGTACCGCCCCAGCCTGCTCCTGATCCGCGGTTCCCTGATAAAGACGACCTCGCCTCCCTTGAGGGTGATGGAGGCCAGCCCGGTCTTGCCCTTGAGGGTGATGGTCCCGGTAAAGGACTTGGCTACGGCATTCTTCAGGATCTTGAGCAGATCCATGCTCTTCAGACTTCCCGATGTGATCATCGCCGTTCTCCTTCCCTTTCCGGCAGTGCCTGGAGAGAGCAAGCCATGCTGCCGGAAACCCCGGAACCGCCAAGACATGAAAAACCGTGCGATTCCGGGGATGAGATTTTCACGCTACTTTATGCTGCCGGAGAGGCGCGGCGGCCCCTTTAGACCTTCAACGAACTTTTCTTGTACCACCTTTACCTGTTCACCTGTGGCAAAATCCTTGACCTGCACGGACCCCTCAGCCAACTCGTCGTCACCGAGGATGAGGACCCGGGCCGCGCCCATGCGGTGGGCACTTCTGAACTGGGCCTTCAGGCTTCGGTCCTCCAGGTCAGTCTGGACCGCGAACCCCTGCTCTCGCAAAGTGTCGGCCAGGGCCATGGCCGGGACCCTTGCGGCTGTCGTGGCCGAGGCGACGAAAAAATCGGGACCGGCCTCTTCCAGGCCCTCCCAGTCCATGACCAGGGTCAGCCTCTCCAGACCGATGGCAAAACCGATGCCCGGCACGTCTCCGCCGATCTCCCGGGCCAGCCCGTCGTAACGACCGCCTGCAGCCACGGCGTTCTGGGCCCCGAGGCCTGTACACACGGCCTCGAAAGCTGTCCGGTTGTAGTAATCGAGGCCCCTGACGATCCCCGGGTCCACCTCGTGGGGCACGTCCAGGCCGGTCAGCGCCTCGAGTACGCGTTTGAAATGATCGTCGCACTCAGCGCACAGGTCGTCGAGGATCACCGGTGCCCCCGTCAGGGCCTCACGACACGACGGGACCTTGCAGTCCAGCACCCTGAGAGGGTTGGAACCCGTCCTTCGGACACAGTTGGCGCAAAGCTCTTCCGTCTTTCCCTGGATGAAGGCGAGCAGTTTTTCCCTGAACGCCGGACGGCATTCGGAACAGCCAAGGGAGTTGACCAGGATCTTGACATTGTCCACTTTGAGCCGCACGAAAAGCCGGTGAAGGAGGTCGATGACCTCGGCGTCCACCATGGGACCGGCCCCCCCGACAGCTTCGAGGCCGACCTGGTAGAACTGCCTGTACCGGCCCTTCTGGGGACGTTCGTAACGGAACATGGGCCCTGTGTAAAAGATCTTGGCGATTCTGCCCTGGGACTTCCACCCACCCTCGAGATAGGCTCGCACGGCCGAAGCGGTCCCCTCGGGGCGGAGGGTCAGGCTGGCTCCGTTCCGATCCTCGAAGGTGTACATCTCCTTTTCGACGATATCGGTGGCCTCACCGATACCTCTGGCGAACAGTTCGGTGGATTCTACCAGGGGGAGGCGGACCTCCCTGTAACCGTAAAGGGCGAAATGCTCCCTGGTCCGGTCCTCTGCGTAGCGATGCCGAAAAGCTTCCTCAGCGGGGATATCCCTGAACCCCCGGATACCCCTTATCAGCAAGCTCATGGTGGTGATCCTTTATTGACTATCTGGGATGGACTCGGGCGGGCTGATCGGACCAGTCAGGGTCTTTTCGTCCGGCGTCGCCACGTAAACGATGTTCTTCCTTCCGTACTTGCCGCGGTACATGGCTTCATCGGCAAGGTGCAGCAGCTCCACCTTGCTGACCCCGTGTTCGGGATAGGAGGCTACACCGATGGAAATTGTGAGCTTCACGGGATACCCCTCGCTCACGGTGAAGGTGTGCTCCTCCACCATCTGCCGGATCCTCTCGGCCACGATCATGGCGCCTTTGGAGTTGGTATCAGTAAGGACGACAATGTATTCGTCGCCACCATACCGGGCCACGGCGTCCACCTTTCGGACGGCTCCCTTGAGCAGGCCGGCCAGCTCGATGAGGATCTTGCTGCCCAGAAGGTGCCCGTGGTGATCGTTGACCTTTTTGAACGAATCGAGATCCAGGAACAGGACGGACATGGATGAGTTCAGCCGCTGAGCCCGCACCAGTTCCCGGTCAAGGATATTGTTGAGGTAACGGTAGTTGTAGACGTTGGTGAGGTCGTCGGTGATGGTGAGGATCTTGGCCTGGGAGTAAAGCAGGGCATTTTCCAGGGCGGCGTTAGCCTGTTCACAGAGAAAAGTCGCTACCCTCATCTCCTCATCACCGAAAACCGCCAGCCGCTCGGTGTCAAAAAATACCACCATCCCTACCATGTCGGACTTGTTCCTGAGGGGAACGAACATGACCGACTGGATGCTATCCGAGACGGAACGGCAATTTATCTTGACCAGCGGAGGGCTGCCGGGGACAAACGGGGTCGTGATATCGGTGAGTTCCATCTGGTACTCTTCGAACAGCTTCCGGTCAAGGTCCTCGTTGTCGTCAGCATCGAACCCCTCGGACAGGATGATGTTGGAATCGCCCTGCTCCTGGTCCACCACGTAAAGGAAACCTCTGGTCGCTCCCGTTTCCTGGATCATGAGATCGAAGATCGTCTGGTAGAGTTCCTCGATCTCGATGGTCCGTGATATCCGGCTGCTCACATCGTAAAGCTTGAGGCTGCTCTTGAGCGCCTGGTTCTCTTCGGAAAGACGGATCTGCTCAAGGGCCCTGCGGACAACGATCATGAATTCCGCCGGGTTAAGAGGCTTCCGGATATAATCAATGGCACCCAGCTTCATGGCCTTGACGGCGCTTTCAACCGTACCGTGCCCTGTGATCAGGATCACCTTGAGGCTGGGCGCCTCGAGACGGAGTATCTCAACCAGGTCGAGCCCGGTCTTTTCAGGCATGACGAGGTCGGAAATGACGAGATCGATGCCGCCTTCGGCAATGATCCGAAGCGCCTCATCGACCTGGTTAGCCTCGACCACAGAAAGGTCATCGCCCTCTTCCAGGATCTGTCGGCAGAATGTGCGGGAAAACTGGTCGTCGTCGACGACCAGAATCTTGTATCTGGCCATTGGATCTCCCCGGATGAAAAATGCCTAAAGATATAGAAAATAACAGTTTTTAGTATCAGAACAAGTGACCCTTGTCAACAGGAGCAGGGATTAGACAAAGCGTCTGGAGTCTAGTGTCTGGTGTCTGGAGGGAAAACACAACACAATTTTGATAGAGTCGCAAAAAGTCCAGGCGGAACTTTTCCTGGCTCATTAATGTCCTGGGGGAAGGGAAAAGCGTCGTTTTCCCTTTCCTCACGGTGACTACTGTAAATCGCCAAAGTCCGGGTAGGACTTTGGCTCAACGGAAACCGAAAAGCGTGGTTTTCGGTTCCCTCACGGTGACTACTGTAAATCGCCAAAGTCCGAGTAGGACTTTGGCTCAACGGAAACCGAAAAGCGTGGTTTTCGGTTCCCTCACGGATCAGTGACCTGTATTTCAGTCACTGATCCGGGCGCCATTCCCAGGCGCGGTAGATGGTCGATCATCGATCCGGGCGCCATTCCCAGGCGCGGTAGATGGTCGATCATCGATCCGGGCGCCATTCCCAGGCGCGGCTATTCATTGATTTGGGCGCGCCGCCCGAGAACATATTACGGAGTCATAAGGGGAAGGCGGCAGCCAAAGTGCGGCCGTGAGAACTTCGTTGGGCGATCCTTGAGATACCGCAGGGTAATTCCAGGATATTCCGGATAAATGAACTGGATGCCCCGGGAGGCGAACCATTTGACCACTTTCCTGGAGGGCAGTGTCCCCTGTCCCGGAGTTCGTGAGGGGCAAAGGAACCGTGTGCGGCCGCCCCATGTGCTATCCGTTGTGTTCCCGGAGACTCTCATCGATTCGATGACCTCCTCCATCCCGGACCCGGCAAACCCGGTGGCGCTCCCGTGATGAGGCACCTTGAAAAGGTCAAGCTCCCCTACCCCCGGTAAAGCTCCAGCTACCAGGCTCCACGGAGCATCCCCGGTGAACAGCCCCCTGAATCGGTCGCCGGTGACCAGCAGGATCATGGACCCGCCGTTGGGATCGGCCGAAAGGGCGGCCCCATCCCTCGGGCCCAGTGTTCTGAACTCAAGCTCGCCCAGGCAGACCTTGTCCCCGGCCAGGAGAAGGCGGACAGGGGTGTTTACCGGAACCGCTTCCAGCACCGTTTCCCAGTCCCCCAGGTTTCGGTGGTCGCCCGCCAGGAATACACGGTCTATGGGCCACCGGGCCGCGATCTCCCCCAGGCCTCCCCCATGGTCGGGATGGGGGTGCGAGATGAAAAGAGCATCCACGCGCCTGATGCCCAGCTTTTCCAGCGCTCCTGCCATGGGTGCCGGCCGGCCCGGCGAACCCGGCGGCCCGCAGTCGATGAGGACGGTCTGCCCTTTTACCCGGAGGACAGACCCGTCCGCCTGGCCGAGGGAAGGGAAGAAGACGGTCAGGTCACGCCCTCTCACCATCTCGTCCACGTAATGTATCGTTCCTGAAATACACCCAATTGTGAGGAAGAGGAGCGCCCCCCGGCGGATTCCCCATCCTGCCCGTCCCCAGATCCACGCCGCACCGACTGCCGACAAGGTCGCCGCTGCCCGGCCTGTCCACGACAGGGGTATGAAGGAAAGTGGGAAACTCGTGATGAGATCCGCAGCGGCCATGACAAACCCGGCCGCGGTCTCCCAGGAACGGACCATCCTCTCCAGATCCACCCACGGGCAGAGGGCGAGGATATCAAGCATGACAGCCCATGGGATCAGGATGAGACCGAAGGGGATCGACAGGAGGAAGTTGGCGACCGGACCCACCAGGGAGATCCCGGAGGCGCACCAGGCCACCACGGGCATGGTGAATATGGCAGCACCCAGTACAACACCCCATGCCTGACGCCACGCTTTTCCTGCCCATGGTCCCGGGCCTGCTCCACGTCCATGCTCACCCGCCCCAGCGCGCCAATGCCCTTTTTCACAACGTCCGCCTTTTGCCTGTGATGCCGCCAGGATTCCGGTCACGGCCAGCACCGACATGACGAGGGCCAGGTCGGGCTGACTGGCCGGGGAAAAAGCGATGATGAGAACAGCGCACCAGGCCAGGAGAGCTAATGGGAGCCTTTGGCGGCCGGACGCGGCTGCCAGATGAAACAGGAGGAGAAAAAGAAAGGCACGGATGGCCGAGGGGCTCGAACCGGTAAAGGACAGGTAGAAAAGGGCTGCGCCCGCCGACACGACAAGCAGTGCCATCCTGCTCCAGCCAACCATCGATACTCCGAACATGGCGCAGCACATACGAAGAACAAGGGAGGGGAACAGGATGGCCGCGGCGATGTGCACCCCGGAGACCGCCAGGAGGTGGTACGTTCCGCTGCGCCTGAGAAGATCCCGGACCTGGCTGTGAACCCGCCAGCGCTCACCCAGGGCCATGGAGGCGAGAAGGCCGGCCATAGGGCTTTCGCTCTGGTCTATCGCCCCTGCGAGACGCCTTCTTGCGGCGGCGACGACCCCCCCTTGATCACTTTCCCCCTTCCAGTGCGCAGCGCCTCCCTGTCCACTCATAAGGGAGTTAACACCCATCCCCAGAGCGGAACGAACGGTCACAGTGTTCCCCGACTCCGGTAATCCGTCGGTAACGCTGCCGGCAGCCATTGATGCAGGCATGGAAAAGGTCGCCGGGAAGCACACCGGGATCTTTTCCGTGGTAAGGAGTTCGCTCACATCGAGAGTGACCTGCACCGACCCGTGGGTCCCGGGCCTGGTTCTGGTGACCACACCCCGGAGAGTCGTCTCCGGGATAAACAGGCCCATGCACGTCTCCTCCCTGGAGTGCCTGGCACCTTCCACAATGCTGCCGGCAAGTAGGCCTGCCGCCGCCACAGTGATCGGGTTGGGACACAGCAGTGCCGCGAGCACCGCTCCGGAACCGGCAGGCAGGGCGACGTGAAAAGGTAGTCCGGTATCCGGACGCCCCGCCAGGCAGCCCACGGCAAGGCTGACGGCAAGGATCAGGGCAGGAATACAGGCAGGAGGGAGAAGGGGGATCTTGAGACTTTTATGGATTCTTGAGTTCATTCACGGGGAAGAGCAAGATGGGGGCCAAGGGAAAGCAGGGAGGAGGGAGGAGGAAAACCTTTCGACGCGGGGACACGGGGACGCGGAGTGTTTTTATCCGTCATTCCGGACACGGCATAGCCCTGAGCCGGAATCCAACATCAATTCTTTGCTTCTCCCTTTGCGCTTTGCTCAAATAATAAAAAAAGGCGGCCCGCAGGCCGCCCATGATTTCTTTTCCACCTTCCACTTTCCCCTTTTAACTTTCCCCTTTCCCCTTTCCACCCTTCGACAAGCTCAGGGTCTGCGACTTTCTACTATTTTTTGAACCTTCCGAAAAACCCCTTCTTCTTCGGAGCCGGCTCCTGCGGGGCCGGTTCGTCCCCGCTCTCTGCAAAGAGAGCGATGGGTTTGGCCGTGGGGTCGTACCGGTCAAGCGGGTGTTCCGTCGAGTCCGTGGCTATTGTATCTGCAGGCGCGGCATCATCGTCGGTGAGGATCTTCTCGTCGTCGAGGAACACTTCCGGCAGGGGCGCTTCCGGAACATCCAGTGGTTCGACCTCAGGATCCATTTCCTGGCCATCCAGGGGAGCCCCGAGGGGTTCAGCACTCTCTTCCCCCAGCGGGGGGGGAGTCTCAGTCTCAGTCACGGTCTCGGTCTCAGGTTCCGGCTCTGGTTTGTCCACTACAGCCTCGCCGGAAGTGAATACCGGTTCCAGCACTGTGTCTGTGTCCGTGTCTGTGTCTATTTCAGGCTCCGCGCCCTCGATGGCAGCGCTTTCAACCTGCACTTCGAGACTCCTGTCCTCTTCCACTATCTTCGCGGTGACCATAATGGAAAGCTCCAGCGTCCCGATCCCCTCAACAGGGATATTCACTCGAATGGGCTGCGCCCTATCAGTGACAGCAGTTTCCGGTTCCCCTCGACTGGGATCAGGGCGGGGTGGTTCCGGCACCGGGTCTGAGACTGTGTCTGAGACTACCATCGGTTCGGCCACCGGAGCAGGCGCAGGTGGGGGTTCTGGAGCTGAGACTGCGTCTGTGACTGAGGCTTCATCTTCCCTTTCATTAATTTGACGTCTGAACTGATCCCTCAGCCCTCTCATCACCATGCGGACGATCTCCGTGAGGGTCTCGAGGGCCCCCTTTCCCTCGGAAGCCACCGCTTCGGTCAGGGGAGCACCATAGCGGTTGAGAAGAGCCCCGATCTCGTCCATAGAGGCAATATCATCCAGGTCCCTCTTGTTGGCCTGAATGAGGTGGGGGAGGTCCACAAGGGCTTTCCCGTAGGACTGGAGGTTTTTTTCCAGGTTGAGGAAACTTTCCACGTTGGCATCGCTCATGGCTCGCTGGGAGTCGGCGATGAAAACGACCCCGTCAACGCCCTTGAGGACCAGTTTGCGTGTCGCGTTGTAATGAACCTGCCCGGGCACGGTGTAAATGTGCAGCCGAACCTTGTAGCCGCCCAGGGAGCCCAACTCCAGGGGCATGAAATCGAAGAAGAGGGTCCGGTCGGTCTGGGTCGCCAGGGAAACGAGCTTGCCCTTGAACTCCGGCTTGATCCCTTCGTGGATCTGCTGAAGGTTGGTGGTCTTGCCGGACAGCCCGGGCCCATAGTAGACCACCTTTACGTTCACTTCCTTCTTGGCGTAATTGAACACAGGCATCGGTTATTTCCCCTTGGATTTGGCGGACACGATTCTTTTGGCGTTGTTTCGAAGGGCCTGGGGCATGGATCTGCTCTTGGCGATGAATTCGATCTCCTTCCGGCCCAGGCGTGACAGGAACCTGATACTCAGGTTCACCGGTGTCTTCGGGTTCATGACAAGGGCGTGCATGATATTACGGTTGGCGACCCACTCCCGGTTGGCGGCAATTGCCCTGAGGATCTCGGTGCTCGTCCCGGTATTCTTCGCCATCATCTCGACCTCGGCCTCCTTCAGGCCGGGGTTATTGAGGACCGCCTTGTAGACTTCCCGGTTGGTGTCCTTGATGAGGATGGTGCGTACTTCCTTGTCCCCCTGCATGGCAGCCTTGATCTTCTGTCCCACGTTCATCCGGGCGATCCGCTGGCCGACACTGAGGTGTTCCTCTGCCTCATCCCCTGGGGCCGAAACCTTCTTCTCCGGAGTGGAGGCCCCTGCAGATGTCAGAAGAGCGCTGTCTTCATCGGACAATGACGGGTTGGCAAGAAGAGCCTCGATCCAGTCCCGTCGTTCGCCGGCATGCCGTGCAAAGTAGGCAGCAGCTTCGGAAGTGAGCTCAGGATCGCTCAGGAGAGCAGTAATCTTCTCCGGATCCACATCCTTGAGAGCACGGACAGCCACGTCCCTGGTCTTCGGGTCCTGGGCCCTCATCATCTTTATGATGATGCTGAGCTGATGTGCGTCTATCCCGGTACCAGGTTGGGAATCCCCGGACATGAATCACCTTCCCACACAGGATCAACCGGGAGCGTATCGGGAAACCTGCGCACGCTGCCGTTTAATCCTGTGTGTCTGAAACGAGAGAACATCATGTGACCAAAACAGCAGGAGCCTGCGTGAGGCTATCCGCCAAGCTCCTGGTAGGACCGAAAAAATGTAAGGCATCCGTCTACTGGAGTTTGACGACGATGGCGTCGAACCCCTTCCCCCTGAGTTCATCCTTCAGCACCGAAGCCTCCTCCATATCCGGGTACCTTCCCACCCTGACGAAGGTCATGGGAAGTCTGGCTTCGTTTTTGGACATCCGAACCGGGTATCCCAGCGAGCGGATCTTTTTCATGACGCTGTCGGCGTTCTCCTCCAGTAGATAGCTTCCCGCGTTGACGATGGCCCCCCCATCGGCCCTGCGCCTGACGTTTGAATCGACGTCGGCGGCCTTAAGCCGGAACAAGGCGCTCCGGGCCTCGGCCACAGAAGCGAACGGCCCCACGGTCAGCATGTTCATCATGACTGTCGTCGACCCTTCCTTCCGGAACGGCTCGTGCCCGAGGGATCTGAGCTTATTTTCCAGTTCCAGCACGCTGGACTGGAGGATGAAGGCCCCGACCTGGATGGAATACTGGACGTCACCTGGAGAAACCGCGGCTGCGCCGGGCTGGGGAACCCGAGGTGGCGAAGGTTGTGCCGCTGCTGTCCTGGCCGGTTCCGGAGGGGTACCCGGCTCAGGTTTCACCGGTTCGGATTCTGGCGGTTCAGGCTTCGCGGGTTCCGGAACCGGTGCGGGAGCGGGTGTGGGAGATGGAGGAGTCCCGGACTTCACAGCGCTTTCCGGAGGGGAAGGCTTGGCCGGTTCCGTTTGGGTCTCGGGTCCGGATGCTGGAACCGGTGCGGGACTTGGTACGGGTACAGATACGCTCACCGGTGGGAGGGCCGCACGGGGTTCAGGCGCCCTGCCTTTCATGAGGTAGGTGTAGGCACCGAAGAGCAACCCGATGATGATGAGGAGGGCGCCGCCCACGAAAACAAATGGGGACGGCGTTTTCCTGCCTGATTTCTTCCCTGGAGCGGGTGTCGGCTTACTGTCGTCGAAAACGGGTTCGTCGAAGGTTTTTTCCTCCGAGATGGGACCGTCGCTGGAGAAGTCCGATGGAGAGGCAACGGGTCCGGATGGCGGGGGCGGCGGTGGCGGCAGAGGTGGGGGTTCCGGTATGGTGGGCTCCAGAGACGGCAGACCCTCTCCAACAGCCGCAGGCTCCGCGCCAGGCAGATCGAGAGGCAGATCAGGAAGGGGGGGCGGGGCGGGCGGTTGATCTTCCTGCCCGAACAGATCCTCGGTCCCCTTCTCTTTCAGCTCGGCTTCGCTCTTTTTCTCCCGGGTTCCAAAGGAAAATGGGTCCAGGTTTTCCCGTTTTGGAAAAAGATCAAAATCGTCGCCCATACTTTATTCCTTCTCCTTCCCTTTCTGAGACTCCGCGATAACCTTCTCGGCCAGGTGCGCTGGCACTTCCTCGTAATGGGAGAAAGAGACGGCAAAAGATGCCCTGCCTTCGGTCATGGATCTCAGGTCAGGGGCATAACTCAGGATCTCCGCCATGGCGACCTGGGCCTTGACGATCTGGACATCACTCTGAGGGTCCATGCCCAGAACCTTGCCCCTCCTCGAATTGAGATCTCCGATGACAGCCCCCATGAATTCGTCGGGGACCGTGATGTCAAGGTTGACGATGGGTTCGAGGAGAACAGGTTTACACTGCAGGAACCCTTTTTTGAAACCCATGGACGCGGCGATCTTGAACGCCATCTCCGATGAGTCAACCGTGTGATAGGACCCATCGTAGAGGGTCACTTTCACATCGGTGACCGGATACCCGGCCAGAACGCCTTCTACCAGGGCCTCCCGGATTCCCTTTTCCACCGCAGGGATGTAATTCCTGGGGATGGCGCCGCCAACGATCTTGTCGACGAACTGGAAATCTCCGCCCCTGGGCTGTGGTTCGATCTCCAGCCACACGTCCCCGAACTGCCCCCGCCCGCCGGTCTGTTTCTTGTACCGGCTCTGAAGCTGGGTCTTGCCCTTGATCGTCTCCTTGTAGGGGACTTTGGGCACGGCCATCTCCACCTCAACGCCGAACTTGGTCTTGAGGCGTTCCACGGTGACCTCGATGTGCTGCTGACCCATCCCGGAAAGAATGTTTTCCCTGGTGGCGTCGTCCCGTTGAACGTGGAGGGAGGGATCCTCGTCCAGGAGCCTGGCCAGTGACTGGCTCACCTTCTCCTCGTCCCCCTTGGACTTTGGCTTGATGGCATAGGACAGAGCCGGAGTGGGGAGGTCCACACCCGGCAGGATGAACGGTTTTCCATCGGCGCACAGGGTGTCACCGGTGCGGGTCTCCTTCAGCTTGGCGACACCTGCCAACTGACCGGCCACCACCTCCGGAACGTTGATCTGTTTCTTGCCCTGGAGCAGGAACAGGTTGCCGAAGCGTTCCTTGGCGTCACGGGTGGTATTGAAAAAACCGCTGTCCGATTTCAGGGCTCCGGAAACCACCTTGAACAATGTGAGCTTGCCGGCGTAAGGGTCGGCCAGAGTCTTGTATACGAAGGCGGCGAAAGGCTCGCTCTCTTTTGGTTCCCTCCGGGCTTCCTCTCCCTTGCCGTCGACCCCGAGGACAGCACCTGCGTCCACAGGCGAGGGCATCAGCGCCACCATGGCATCGAGGAGCTTGCGGACGCCGATGTTGAGGGTCGCGGAGCCGCAGAATACGGGCACGATGTCCCCGTCAAGGACACCCGCCCTCAACCCCTGGTACACCTCCTCGTCGGTGAGTTCGAAGGTCTCGAGGTACTTCTCCATCAGGGTGTCGTCCCCCTCGGCAGCGAACTCCACCAGCTTTTCCCTGTATTCGGCGGCCATGGCTGAAAGGTCATCGGGGATATCGTGCTCGGTGAACTTCCCGCTCCCGTCCATTTCGTAAAGGCACGCTTTCATGGAGATGAGATCCACGACCCCCTTGAAATCGGCCTCAGCGCCGATGGGCAGCTGCAACAGGACCGGCCTGGCCCTGAGCTTGGATTCCACATCCTTGATCGCCCTGTTAAAATCTGCTCTTTCCCTGTCCATCTTGTTGATGAAAATGGCACCCGCAAGCTTCTTGCGGCGGGCCTCTTTCCAGAGTCTTTCGGTGTTGACTTCAACTCCGGAGACCGCGCTGACAACCCCGACAACGCCGCCACAGACCCTGATCGCGTAAAGGGAGTCGGCGATGAAATCCTGGTAGCCGGGGGTGTCCACGATGTTGATCTGGTGATCTTTCCACTCCACGGTAGCCGTGGCCGAGCTTGCGCTGATCTGCCGGGAGATCTCCTCCGGCAGAAAATCCATTACGGTGTTGCCCTCCTCGACCTTCCCGAGGCGGGTGACTGCTCCAGCGTTGAACATGACCGCTTCACAAAGAGAAGTCTTGCCCGCACCGCCGTGGGCGATGATGGCGATGTTGCGGATGTTGTCGGTCTCAATCTTCTTCATACAATGGCTCCTTAAGTAGCGACTGGTACAGCCTCGGTAAGGGTCACCCCATGACACCTTCCAAGGCGGCCACGGTGTCAGTATGAATCCCCGCCGGGTGAGATGAGATATGAAAGATCAACCAAATAAACAGAGCAAGGTTACCATCGGAAAAATAAAGGGACAAGGTGAAAGTGGAAACCCGAAATCCGAGATTGGTTTGGGCCGGATTTCGGGTATGGTTCCCCCCTGCCTGCGGCAGGCAGGCTCAGGAACACGGAATCCGGACGCGTCCGGATTCCGTGTGTAGCCGCGAAATCCCTTGTACGTCATGCGCGCCAACTTCTTGCCCGCCTCGATAGCTGTCGCGTCAATATCCACTGTGTATGACTCGTGACCATCATCTCGCGGTGACTGGGTCAGGACCTTGCGAATGACCTGATTAAGCCCATAAAGACCACCGCTCACCCACATCCTGCGAAGCCGGTTGCCAACAAGGTTTTTTTATCCCCAAAATCTCAAAAATAGAATCAATCAAGATTTCAGGGTGGAAAGGGAAAATCCCGGGAAAAACCGTGTGTGAGTGAAGCGTACGTGCGTACGTGCGAAAGATCTGACGCCCACACGCTTTACGCACATACGGTCTCTCCCTCCTCCCTTTTCACTTTCCCCTTTCCCCTTGCCCCTTTTCACTTTTACCTTCTATCTGTTCCTCTCCCACAGGATCTTCAAACCCTCCAGTGTGAGATCCGGGAGGATCTCGGTGATGGTGGTTGTTTCCGAAGCGATGATCCCGGACAGTCCGCCCGTGGCCACAACGAGGGGCTTTGTACCGCACTCCGCCGCGATCCTGCCCACGAGGCTGTCCACGAGTCCGGCATATCCGTTGACGATCCCGGACTGGATGCTGCTTGTTGTGTCCCGTCCTACCACCCTGGCAGGCTTTTCCAGCTCGACCCTGGGCAGCCTGGCCGCTTTCAGGAAAAGGGCGTCAAGGCTGATCTGCACTCCGGGGAAGATGACCCCGCCCTGGTACTGGCCGGCCGCGGTGATGACGTCGAAGGTGATGGCTGTGCCGAAATCGATGACGATAAGGTCTCTTCCGAAACGCTCGTAGGCTGCGACCGCGTTGGCGATCCTGTCCGCCCCGACCTCCCGTGGGTTGTCGTACAGGATCGGCATCCCTGTCTTTATCCCCGGGCCCACCATGAGGGGTTCTATACCAAAGGTCGTTTTCGCCATTTCCATGAGGGCCTGCCTGGCGGGCGGAACAACGGAACTGACCGACATCCCGGTAAGGTCCGCCTCGTCGATGTCGTCGCCCCGAAGCAGGTCACGGATGAGGTGGCCGTACTCGTCGGCGGTGCGGTCCCTGTCGGACCTGATCCTCCAGCGGGAAGTGATCTCCTTCCCCCTGAAGATGCCCAGGACAGTCTGGGTGTTGCCGACGTCGACACATAAAAGCAAGTCCTTCATAACGGACACTCCTGCTTTAGAGTGTAAAGTGCAGGGTGCAGGGTGCAGAGGAAGTAATTCTCTGGTAATAACTCAGCAACCTCAGCATATAAACTCTGCACTCTGAACTCTACACTCTACACTCTGCACTCTGCTCTACACTCTACACTCTGCTCTACACTCTGCTCTGCACTCTACACTCTACACTCTGCACTCTCTTCCAGTTCCCCCGCATAAACTGTAACCGTTCCCTGCTCCGTTTCCATGACCAGCCCGCCGTCATGGGCAAGGCCCACGGGCGTTCCAACGATCCGCCTCTTACCGTCCCTCAGTGTATAGTGAGGACCGAAAACGGCGCTGCGCGACCATTCTTCCCGGGCCCTCTGCCACGCCGGGCCCTCGAAAGACCCGGCCAGGCCCTTGAACTCGCCGATGATCCTGTGAACCAGGTCGTCAAGGGATGTCTCGACGATCTCATCGAGAAAAGCGACCCGGTCTTCCAGTTCCCCGGGCACACCCTGTTCCGGTTTGACCACGTTCACACCGAACCCGGTCACGACCCAGGCCACCTTGTCTCCCTCGATCCTGCCAGCCGGCAGGATGCCCGCCAATTTCCTGCCGTCAAGGAGCAGGTCATTGGGCCATTTAAGGGAAACGGTTCCGGTCCTGTCGTCGATCGCCCGGAAAAGGGCCAGGGACGCCAGGATGGATACCCTCGGAAGCCGCCTGGCGTTGATCCCGGGCCGGAGGAGGACCGAAAGGTACAGGTTCCCCGGGGGAGACCACCAGCCCCTGTCGGCCCGTCCCTTTCCCCGGGTCTGTCTTTCGGCCAGAACCGCCGTGTACTCCGGTGCCCCTTCCTCCGCCATCCGTACGAGTTGATCATTGGTTGATCCCAGGCTCTCGAAGCGATGGATCATGGCCTTTTGGCTCCCGAGGCGACCTTACATGTCCTGACGCCGGTCGAACAGTCGAATTCTGATAAACCATTCAACCACAGCGTGACCTTTTTTCAGGTCACACCACAGGGTTTCACAGGGTAGATCAATGTTGAAAGAGTCGCAAAAAGTCCAGTCCGGGACTTTTCGCTCCACGGAAAGGGAAAAGCGTCGTTTTCCCTTTCCTTACAAATCAATGACTTAGGGGGCGGGTCATTGATTTGGGCACCCCGCGCGGGGTGCGTTGATGGACTTTTTGCGAGTCCATCAATGTTACGCATGTTTCTTTTCAAATCCTTCCCTGGTTGTAGTCTTACCCTGTGTCACCCCGCCTGTCCTGAGCCTGTCGAAGGGTGTACCCTGTGGTTAAATTCCAGACCTGACGCCGGTCGGCTATAACTGCCTTGTTCACTTTATGACTCTCAGTGACACGCCCAGGGAGCACCGTCGCCCCCTCGACTCTTCTCCCCTGCTCCCACGCTCACATACGCCCGCACTTTATTCCCCGCGTCCCCGTGTCCCCGTGTCTCCGTGTCTTTCGGCCGCCGGATTGCCGGACCTTATCTCCATGGCGATATCGGCCGCCGGCGCCGAGTGTGTCAGGGCACCTATCGAGATAAAATCGACGCCTCTGCCGGAACCCAGCCCGGCAGCATCCAGGTACTCCCCGAGGTTGGTGAGGTCTATCCCGCCTGAAAGTTCCAGGCGCGCCTTGCCAGCGTTGATCCGGACCGCCCGGACCACGTCTGGAGGATCGAAATTATCCAGCATGATGATGTCAGCTCCGTTTTCCATGGCTTCCCTGACACCGTCCAGGTCCTCGACCTCGATCTCGATCTCCATCCCCGCGGGGGCCCTTTCCCTCGCCCGGGCAAGCGCCTCCGGGATGCCGCCGCTGGCCGCGATGTGGTTGTCCTTGATGAGGATACCGTCGAAAAGACCCATGCGGTGGTTGGTACACCCACCCACCCTCACTGCCATCTTGTCCAGCCAGCGCCAGCCGGGCACCGTTTTCCGGCTGTCCAGGATCGTCGTCCTTCCCCCGGCGGCGGCGGCGTAGCGGCCCGCGAGGGTGGCGATACCACAAAGGCGCTGGAGGAAGTTCAGGGCGATCCTCTCCCCTGTCAGGAGGACCGTGACGGGGCCGGTCAGTTCGGCCAATACAGCACCTTGCCCGACCGTCTGCCCCTCGGATATGGAGGAAGTGAGGACCACGCCCGCACCGATCCGCCTGTATACCTCCCGAGCCACGTCAAGGCCGCACAGCACCAGCTCCTGCCTGGCCAGGATGACCGCTTCCCCCTGAGCGTTCTCGTCCAGGATCGCCTTCCCTGTGACATCCCCCGTCCCCAGGTCCTCCTCCACGGCAAGGTCGATGAGGCGGTGAACATTCAGTGGAAACTTAATCATTGAGCCTCTCCAGGTTCTCTTCCAGCTTGCCCTTCTGGGCTTGAAGCTCCTCCAGGACACCGCGGTTTTTCAGCACCACTTCCTCGGGAGCTTTCTGGACGAACTGCGGGTTGCCCAGCTTCTTCTCCACCTTCGCAAGTTCGCCGGTCACCTTTGTCAACTCCCTTGTAAGCCTCTGGATCTCGGCATCCTTGTCCATCTCTTCCTCGGCCGAGATGAGAACTTCCTGTCCCCTTACCACGGCTGCGGACCCCGGGTCCTGTTCCGGTCTCACTTCGGTGATCAGGACCTCACTGAGCCGGGCCAGCCGGGTCATGTCCGGGACCGCACCTTCCAGGATCCCGGCAATGCCGCGGTCCCTGCACACGATGGTGGCCCGGACCATGCGGCCGGGAGGGATCCCCAACTCGGTCCTCAGATTCCTGACAGCGGTGATGAAATCCATGACTACCGCCATATTCTCGTCCGCCTCGGCATCCGCATCCCCGCTCCTCGCCTCGGGGAAAGACGCGGTCATGATGCTCTCGCCCTCGACGGGAAGCTTCTGCCAGATCTCCTCCGTGACAAAGGGCATGACGGGATGAAGCAGCCTCAGGAAGTTTTCCAGGACCATGCCTGCGGTGACCCTGGTCTCCAGGAGTGCCCTCTCTCCCCGGTCCCCGTACAGGGAGGGTTTGGCCAGTTCCAGGTACCAGTCGCAGAACTCGTGCCAGAAGAACTGGTACAGGGTGTTGGCCACGTCGTTGAACCGGTAGTCTTCTACAGCACCGCGGATCTGGTCCGTGACCACAGCCAGCCTGCTCCTTATCCACCGGTTGTGCTCTTCCGTCGGCGGATCCGGGTCGGCCAGCTGGTCCGGGGTAACGCCCTCAAGGTAGGAGAGCACCAGCCTGGAAGCGTTCCATATCTTGTTGATGAAGTTGCGGTACCCCTCGATCCTGTCCTCGGCAAGCTTGATATCCCTGCCCATTGCAGCGAAAGCGGCAAGGGTGAACCTGAAGGCGTCAGCGCCGTACTCGTCGATGATCACAAGGGGATCGATGACGTTACCCCGGGATTTGCTCATCTTCTGACCTTCGGCGTCCCGAACCAGGGCGTGGATGTAAACCTCCCTGAACGGCACGTCTCCCATGAACTTCATCCCCATCATGATCATCCGGGCCACCCAGAAGAATAGGATGTCGAAACCGGTCACGAGGCAGCTTGTTGGATAGAACTTTTCCAGGGCAGGGGTCCTGTCGGGCCAACCCAAAGTGGAAAATGGCCACAGGGCAGAAGAGAACCAGGTATCGAGGACATCCTCTTCCTGTCTCAGATCCGGGCTGGAACAGTCCGGGCACGCCGTGGGCTCCTCCACCTGGACGACAACCTTTCCGCAGTCTCCGCAATACCAGACAGGGATCCTGTGTCCCCACCAGATCTGCCTCGAAATGCACCAGTCACGGATGTTGACCATCCACTCGAAGTAGGTCTTCTCCCAACTGGCGGGGACAATCCTGATCCGCCCATCCTGGACGGCTTCAATGGCCGGTTTGGCCAGTTCCTTCGTACGAACGAACCACTGCCTCGAGATGATCGGTTCGATGACGGTCTGACACCGGTAGCACTGGCCGACGGCGTGCTCATAATCTTCCACCTTGACGAGAAACCCGCCTTTATCGAGATCATCGATGAGAATCCTGCGGCACTCGTAACGGTCCATGCCCTCGTAACGTTCCCCGGCCTCGTGGGTCATGGTGCCCTCCATGGAGATGACGGACACATTGGGAAGGTCGTGACGTTCCCCGATCTCGAAATCGTTGGAATCGTGGGCCGGAGTGACCTTCACGGCGCCGGTCCCGAACTCCATGTCACAGTAGTCGTCCGCGATAAGGGGGATGTCACGCCTTGTCATGGGCAGATGAAAGCTCTTGCCCAGCATCCCCTTGTACCGTTCGTCGGCCGGGTTCACCGCAACGGCCGTGTCTCCCAGCATGGTCTCCGGCCTCGTAGTCGCCACCACAACCTCCGACGTCCCGTCCACGGACGGATAACGCAGGTGGTACATCTTCCCCTTCCGGTCATGGTGCTCGACCTCGAGGTCGGACAGGGCGGTGTGGCAACGGGGACACCAGTTGATAATGTAATCTCCCTGGTAGATGAGCCCCTCGTCATGGAGCCTGACGAACACTTCCCTGACCGCCCGGGACAGCCCCTCGTCCATGGTGAACCGCTCCCGTTCCCAGTCGCAGGAGGACCCCAGCCTGTGGAGCTGCTGGAGGATGACCCCGCCGTACTTTTCCCGCCACTCCCACACCCTGTCCACGAATTTCTCACGGCCGAGGGCATGCCGGTCGGTTCCCCGGGAGTCCAGCTCTTTTTCCACAACGTTCTGGGTGGCGATCCCGGCATGGTCCGTGCCGGGCATCCAGAGCGCCTCGCACCCATTCATCCGGTGGTAGCGGACGAGGATGTCCTGGAGTGTGTTGTTGAGGGCGTGCCCCATGTGCAGGGAACCGGTTACGTTGGGAGGAGGGATGACGATGCTGTAAGGCGGGCGCGCTGATCCCTCATCGGCATGAAAATACCCCTTCTCCATCCAGAATGCGTACCATTTTGTCTCGGATGACGCGGGGTCGAAGTGCTTTGGCATCTCTTTGGTCATTTGCGTTCCTCGCTGGGTGATTCGTGATTAGTGATTTGTGATTGGTATTATTTATCGATGATTCGAAATAAATAATCCATAATGGGCAAGATACATTACTACTAACCACCAATCACTGTTCACTGATCACGGGGTACTCCATAACAACAAAGGGCTTCCGGTTCCCCGTCAGCCCTCTGGTATCTGCTATCAGTGTGTCGGAAAACCTCGTGACGCTGATAGGGAAATTTGTCGGAAGGCACTTTTTGTTATCCCGCTTTTTTGAACCAGAATGATAATTCAAACTTCGCTGGGCCGATCTTTTTCACCCTTCATTACGATGTACCTGCGAAGTTTGGATTATCAGGATCCGCCCTTGATCTTCTCCAGGGCCTCCCTGATGAACACCTCGGCCATCTCGGGGACAACTTCCCAGGCGATCCTTTCGACCTTCTCTTCAATGATCTTCCTGATCATGGCGTCGTCAACAGCTCCGGTTCCCTCGGCAGCCTCGGGTGCCGCAAGCTCCAATGGGGGCTCAGGTAACGGAACCGGCGCTGGTTCGGGCATCACGGGAACCGTGGGTCCCGCCGCCGGAGCCGGTTCAGGGCTGTCCATCACCCGCAGGTCCGCAGCGGGTACCGAAGGTGGTTCAGGGGCGGGCTCGAATGACGGCTCCGCGGCAATGGAAACAGGTTCCGGAGGTCCCGGAGCCGGTGCGGGCGGAGTGGAGGGTGCCTCGGTCTCACCTGCGGCCCGGGGTTCGTTGAAGGCCGGTTCCGGTACGACAAAGGAGGCTTCGGGCGAGGCTCCCGGGCCTGCTGCAGGGACATCATCCATGTCGAAGGTGACCTCTTCGATCGCTTCAGACATGATATCCACGCCGGAGACCTCTTCCACCGCGCCGTTCCTGAACCCGAAGAAATCTTTTTCCCTGTCCTCGACACGGCTCCTTTCCAACGTTTCCTCGACTCCGGTCATGGACGGCGGTTCCACGACTACGGGAACAGGCTCCTGGGGAACAGTCTCCTGGGGAGCGGGTGCCTGGCCAGGCGGCTGGACAGTTCCGGTAACTGCGGCCGGAGCAGCTTCCGGGATGGGAGGTGCCGGAACGGAGACCGGCGGGGCCGACTCGGGCCTGTCCAACCCGACGTCAAAACTACCGACGTCCACGACGCCGGTATCCTCAATGGGACCGAACCCGGGGAAACCGGCGGCGCTGCCCCCCGCCGGCGGACCAGCTGTCGGCGGTTTGATCTCGTCACCCGCATCGCTCAGGATATCCCAGATGTCCGGCTCGGGCCCCCCGGCATTCTGAGGCGGCGCGGCGGCGGCATGGGCCGCCGGCACCACGGCTGGTCGGGGCGGAGCCGCTTCAACTGCCGGAGAAGCTGGTGGAGCAGGCGTCGGGACAGCGGCAACCGCCGGTGTTTCCGCCCGGGGAGGCGCTGCCGCCGGTGCCGGGCCTTGCCCGAGGAGCCCCTTGACCTTTTCGATGAGTTCACCGGATTCAAAAGGTTTCGTGATGAAATCGTCGGCGCCGACAGACCTGGCCTCCCCCTCGTCGAAAGCCTCGAAAGTGCCTGCGAGGAGCAGTACGGGAATCCGGGATGTTTCTTCCTGCTGTTTTACGGCACGGCACAGTTCATATCCGTTCATCTGGGGCATGATCACGTCAGCCAGCACAATGTCAGGGGTATAGTTCTTCATGAACTCCAGGGCTTCCGCCCCTGTTCCAACAGACTGGACCTCGAACGGTTCATCGGCAAAGGTAAGGGCGATCACCTTCTGGATGGTGACACTGTCGTCAGCAACAAGGATCCTTTTCATCTTTTTCCCTCCCCCCCATGCCGGAAATCGCGACCCGTCGGGGGTGAACGGTTCGGCCACCAGAAGCGTGTCTCAAGCCTTGACACGCAGCCGGTGAAGTTTGTCGGACGTCCCGGGATCGCCATGACACGTCAAGCTCCGCGGTGCCGGGTGAAGAAAAACCCAAAAAATCAATACGGACAATGGTTTCGGGTTTTAACAGCCTGAATGTCACCAGTTTTTCATCACGGGGGTATAACACCTTCCTGTAAACGATATCCATAAGCCTGCCAGGGGTTCCCGATCAGGTTCCCGGACCCTTGAAAGCGCCTGGATTCAGAATGCGAACACGTGTTTCATGCTGAGGAGTATATGTTCCCCTCCCGGCTTTATCAGGACGCCGGACACAGCTTTCCCACCGCCACCAAGAGCCCCGTCATAGGCCACGATCTTGTCCTCGGCCACGCTGGCCATCACGCCCCCCATCTGTCTCACCCTGAAACCGACAGGGGTGTCCCGGGTGCCGGTCACGACCACCAGATTGCTCTTCTCTTCATGTTCGTGACCCAGGAGATCGAGGAGTGAAAAAACCGGGAGGACCGCGTTATCCCGGTAAGGAATGATCCCTTCCAGGGGCCTCCTTCCACCAGGGACCGGTACCACTGATTCGATGTTGATGACCTCCCTGATATCCTCGATGGGGATGGCAAAGCGATGTCTCCCGAGGGCGAAGGTGATCATCCTCGTATCACCCATCCTGACGGCCCCCTAAATCTAATGAAATCAGACGTGAAAGGTCAAGTTCCAATACGGGGCGGCCCTTCCACAGCCGTACACCCGCGAAGGGAATATCCGTGAAAGGAATCGCCGCCTCGGGGAACTGGATCATCCTGCCCAGGGACTCGATCCCCAGGACCTGGTCGACGATGTAGGCACGCCCTGTCTGACCCCAGCGGACAATAACGATCTGGGAGCGGTCCGTCACTACGGAATCGGGCAGGAACATGGCCAGGGGCAGCCACTCCCCCCTGGTATGAACCCAATGGGGATCGTCGGCACCCTCCGGGGCAGCGTCTTCAGGCAGGTCCGCAAGAGAAACGATCCTTTCGGTTCCGAGAATTTCATCGATGGAAGTGAACGGAAGGCTGAGAAGGTGCACGCCCTCCCTTACGATAACCACTCTGTCAGCCATGCTGCAATCGTCCCCCTTGTGAAAAGCTCATGCACCAAAACTACCATTCCCATCGTTTTGAGTCAACCGAAGTACCTGAAAGGTAACAAAAAAATGCGGCGAGCGGCCGCTCGCCGCATTTTTTTGTCAAGATGGTACAACCCTTTAAATATGTTAGGTTCACATTAACTGTTTTTTCTTCCCGGAATTTTGATATTTTATCAGGAGCCTGTCGGAGAACATCCCTACCTGTCTGGCAAACAGGCCACAGGCTCCTGGTCATCGTTTGTTGGAAAATATTATCTTCCGGCAAACATTATCTGGTCACGCCTTCGGCGTGATCACGGTTTTCCGATACGCTGCCAAAATGTGAGATGTAATTTTGCCCCTTAGACTTTACCGCTACATCCTCGGCAAGTTCACTTCCACCTTCGTGGCGGCTCTTGCCGTATTCACCGTCCTTCTCCTCATGGACCAGGCCTCAAGGCAGGTCGAACAGCTGGCCCCTACCGCAAAAAGCCTGAAGGATTTCGTCATCACTTTCCTGGTCATGTCCCCTCCCCTGCTGACGTACACCGTCCCCCTGGCTTTTCTCATGGCCATGATCTGGACCCTGGAACAGATGAAGCAGGACCGTGAGATCGTGGCCGTCATGGCCACCGGCGTCTCTCCCGTCCGGTTGATGCCCCCTTTCCTGGGCGCCTCACTCTTGACATTTCTTATCGCCTGGTTCGTCACCGCCCACGCAGGGCCTGCCAGTTTTCAGGTCTACAACGAACGGCTTTCGGACCTCGCCAGACAAAGCTTCGTCAACGATCTTAAACCGGGGATGTTCTACAACGGGATCCCGGGCACACTGCTGCTTGTGGGAGGGTTCGACAGGGAGACCGGTCAGATCGACGGGCTTGTCATGGTGCGAAGCGACCTGGCGGAGGGTGAGTCCGGAGAGATGATCCTCGCCAGGACCGGTCAGGTCCGGTCCCCTGCCGCCGGTGACAGCGACATCGTCGTGGAACTCACAGACGGAACGATCCACCCCGTCGGATCGGCAAAGGCAGAGTACCGTTCAGGCTCCTTTCGGAAGCTGATCTCCAGGATCGCCGGCAATCCCGCCGAGCCGGAATTGAGAACCCGGAAGCTCCTCATGGCCTCCTCAAACAGGGAACTCAGAAGCGGCCTTGCGGGAATGGAACCCGGCAAGGGTGGTAAAAAGGAGGCCATGTACGCCATCGAGCTACATCGGCGCCTGGCCTTTCCGGTCACCATCCTTCTGTATCCCTTCGTGGTCTTCCCGGCCGCCGTGACTCTGCGAAAACGCGGGAAAGCCGCGGCGTTCACGGTCAGCCTGCTCCTTTTCATCCTGAGTTTTTTCCTGTCTTCTGTGGGTTCGACCCTGGCCTACCAGGGTTGGGTACCGGGGTCCATCGGTGCCTGGTTCCCGGACATTTTCCTGATCCTGGCCGGCGGGGCGGTGTTCCTCCCCTACTGGTTCACCCACGCATCGGGCTGGTACTGCCGGCAGAGGGGACAGATATGAGCCGCCTGAACAGGTACATCATCAGGCGGTGGCTCCTGACTTTTTTCCCGGCCCTGGTCGTTCTCATGGCGGCGTACCTCGCATCTGACGCGTCCTTCACCGTCTGGGATTACATCCGGCGTGGGATCGCCCCGGCTGCCATCGCTCTTCATTTCGCACTGATGATCCCGAATATCCTTTACGAGATGTCCCCCATCGCATGCCTCCTGGCCACGCTTCTCACCCTGACGGGACTGAAAAGGACGGGTGAGATGACAGCCATGTTCGCCACCGGGATCGGTGGGATACGGATGAGCGCTCCCATCCTTGCGGCCGCTATCGGTGTGAGCATCGGCTCCTTCTATCTGACAGAGTCGCTGGCCCCGGGCGCTAACCGCGTCAGCCGGGATATCGTGAGCAAAAAGAAGGGCCCCGGCGCCTCGGTCGTGGGGGATCGGCGCATCTGGCTCCTGGAAGGGAACCGCGTCATCCACATCAGCGCCGTACAGGAGAGGGGAACGGTCCTGGTGGAGCCCACGGTCCTCCAGTTCGAGGGGAATGGACTGCGACAGTTGAACCTTCGCATGGATTCGGAACTGGCTCGTTGGGAGAACGGATCGTGGATCGCGGAAAAAATGGTTTCAAGAAGGTTCATCAACGGTCATGTCACCGACACCCGGACCCTCATCGACCAGAGGATCCCGGTGCACATCACACCCGAAGAGTTTTACCAGGTCCGCCGGAGACCTGAGGAGATGGGCCTGGCTCAACTGGCTGACTACATCGAGAACCTCAAGGCCGCCGGACTGCCCCACATCACCTACCAGGTCAGCCTCTATCAGAAGCTTTCGGCCGCGGTCATCTCCCTCATCTTTACGGTGATCGCCCTTCCGGTAAGTTTCGCGGTACCTGTCCGGGGCGGGGTCCCACTGGGAACGGGCTTGAGCATCATGCTGGCCCTGGTTTACTGGACCCTGTTTTCCCTGTCCCTCTCCCTCGGCCACGCCGGGGTGATCTCCCCCCCCGTGGCCGCATGGTCCGCCCAGGTACTGTTCCTGGTCCTCGGACTCGCGGCCCTGGCGCTGTTGAGGCATCCTAGACTGCATTAATAGAAAGTAGTCAGTAGGCAGTAGGCAGTAGGCAGTAGGCAGAATTCAATCTCAAATCTCAGATCTCAAAGGGGAACGATCCAAAATCCGGGAAATCTAAAATCCAAGATCCAAGATCCAAAATCCAAGAGGAAAACACCCCAGGTTGTCATTGCGAGGAGCGGGGAGTTGATCGTGAGCGACGCGGCAATCTCAACGATCAAAAGCTCTAACGCAGAGGGCCGCAGGCCAGCCATCCCCGGCTGCGTCGCAGGGAGCCGCAGGGGAAAACACAGGAACGAGTGACCTGAAAATGGTGATTGGAAAAAGCTGAACAAAAAACAAATAAAAAGGCCCGCTTTCGCGGGCCCTTGTATTTCCTTAGCTCTTAGTACCTAGCACCAACAAACAAGGCCCATCGAGGGCCTTGTTTGTCAGGTCCCCATCTCCCACGAGTTCAGGTACTTCACCTGCTCTTCCGTCAGGGTGTCGATCTCGGCGCCCACGGCTTTGAGCTTGAGGCGGGCGATCTCGTGGTCCATCTCGGTCGGTACCGGATAGACGGCGTTTTCCAGGTTCTTCCCCTTCTTTACCATGTGCTCGGCGGAAAGGGCCTGGTTGGCGAAGCTCATGTCCATAACGCTGGACGGGTGGCCCTCGGCGGCGGCGAGGTTGATGAGCCTCCCCTCCCCCAGGACGTAGATCCGCGTGCCGTTCGCCAGGGTGTGCTCCACGGTGAACGGCCTCATCTCCCTCTTCCGGCTTGTAATCTCCTCGAGCCCGTCCAGGTCCAGTTCAACGTTGAAGTGCCCCGAGTTGGACACGATGGCGCCGTCCTTCATGGCCTGGAAGTGCTCCTTGCGGATGACGTGGATGTTCCCGGTAACGGTGCAGAAGAAATCGCCGATGGGGGCTGCATGTTCCATGGGCATGACGGCGTACCCGTCCATGAGAGCCTCCAGGGCCCTGACCGGATCGATCTCGGTGACGACCACCCTGGCGCCCATGCCCTGGGCCCTCATGGCGAGTCCCCGACCGCACCAGCCGTAGCCCACGACCACGAAGTTGGACCCGGCCACCAGGCGGTTCGTGGCCCTGATGATCCCGTCCAGAGTGCTCTGGCCGGTCCCGTACCGGTTGTCGAAAAGGTGCTTGGTGTCGGCGTCGTTGACCGCGATGATGGGGTACTTCAGGACGCCTTCCGCGGCCATGGCCTTGAGGCGGATCACGCCAGTGGTGGTCTCCTCGGTGCCGCCGATGAGGTTCTCCAGGAGTTCGGTGCGCTCCGAATGGAGTACCGACACCAGGTCGGCACCGTCGTCCATGGTAACCTGGGGCCTGGTATCCAGAACAGCCTGGATATGGGAATAGTAGGTGTCGTTGTCCTCGCCCTTGATGGCGAACACCGGGATCCGGTCGTGGACCACCAGGGAGGCTGCCACGTCGTCCTGGGTGCTCAGGGGGTTCGAGGCGCAAAGGGATACCTCGGCCCCGCCGGCATTAAGGGTCTTCATGAGCTGGGCTGTTTCCGTGGTCACATGGAGACACGCGGCCATGCGCACACCTTCCAGCGGCCGCTGGGCCCGGAAACGCTCCTCGATAAGGGCCAGCACGGGCATGCTCTGGGCAGCCCACTCGATCCGCAGTCGCCCGCCATCGGCCAGGTTCTTGTCCCTGATATCGTATTTCATATCCGTCCTACGCCCCCGCCGCCGACTTCAGCTCATCGACCTTGTCGATCCTTTCCCAGGTGAACTCCGGTTCCTGCCGGCCGAAGTGGCCGTAGGCGGCGGTCAGGGTGTAGATGGGCCTGAGAAGGTCGAGAGCCTCGATGATCTCCCTGGGTCGGAGGGGAAAAACCTCCCGGACCGCTGCGGCGATCCTGTCGGGGGAGACCCTGGAGGTGCCGAAGGAGTTGATCATCACCGAGACCGGGTCGGCGACACCGATGGCATAGGCCAACTGGACCTCGCACCTGTCGGCAAGTTCCGCGGCGACGATGTTCTTGGCGATGTACCTGGCCATGTAGGAGGCCGACCTGTCCACCTTCGATGGATCCTTGCCGGAAAAACATCCGCCCCCGTGGCTTCCCTGGCCGCCGTAGGTGTCCACGATGATCTTTCGTCCCGTGACCCCGGTGTCTCCCATGGGCCCCCCCATGACGAAACGGCCCGTGGGGTTGACAAAGTACTTGGTCTTCTCGTCCAGCATCCCGGCGGGAAGGGTCGGCTTGATGACCTCCTCGATGATCCCTTCCCGGATCCGTGCCTCGGTGGCGTCCGGCTTGTGCTGGGACGACACGACGACGGCGTCAATGCGGACCGGGGTGTCCCCGTTGTATTCGATGGTGACCTGGGATTTGCCGTCAGGCCGGAGGAAATCCAGGACACCGTCCTTGCGGGTCCGGGTCAGTTTCCTGGTGAGCTGGTGGGCGAACACGATGGGCATGGGCATGAGGACGTCGGTCTCGGTGCAGGCGTAACCGAACATAAGACCCTGGTCACCGGCTCCTCCCGGATCGACACCCATGGCGATATCCGGGGACTGCTTGTGGATAGAGGTAAGGACTCCGCAGGACTCCCAGTCGAACCCCATGTCGGAGCTGTCATACCCGATGTCACGGATAACGGCGCGGACGACATCCGGTATCTCGACATAAACGTTGGTCGTGATCTCACCGGCAACGACCACGAGACCGGTGGTGGCCAGGGTCTCGCAGGCCACACGGCAGGCGGGATCGTCCTTGATGATGGAATCGAGGATAGCGTCGGATATCTGATCGCAGACCTTGTCAGGATGTCCCTCGGTCACCGACTCCGAGGTGAACAGAAAATCGGTCATACTCATGTCATACTCCTTTGAATCATGGAATGGATTGATATTGTCGCGGAGCTTCCCTAAATATCAGAACAAGCATTGCAGGGCAAGAGTTGAAGTTTACGGTTTACGGTAATCGGTTTACAGTTTTTGGCTCACGGTTCACTGTCAACTGTAAACTATAAACTTTGAATTATAAACTGTGAACTGTGAACTGTGAACTGTGAACTGTGAACCGTTTACCTTTTCTCCCCGAACCCTCCCTCAATGAGGACCTTGAGCTCAGCAAGGGCCATGGTCTCGTTTACTCCCTCGACCTCGATCGTCACCTTCTCGCCCCGGGCGGCTGCCAGGGTCAGGATCCCCATGATACTTTTGCCGTTGACCTTGTGGCCGTCCTTGGAGAGCCACACTTCGCATGTGAAACGGGCTGCCGCCTCAACGAACCTGGCCGCGGCCCGGGCGTGTAGGCCGAGTTCGTTGGATATGATGACATCTACACGGACCATGGGACCGACGTTCGGGCGCCGAAAAAACCCAGGACGATGGCAAGGAAGAGTATCACGGCCAGGACCACGGGCGTTCTCCACTTCCTGCGGTACAGGATGAAGGCGGAGGCAAAGACCAGCAGGGCTATGCCCGGGGTCCCGGTTGCAAAAACGGTAAAACCAAGGAGGAACCCTGCCAGGGGTGTGATGAGTATCCGGGAGACCCGGCCCACGGATCGATCCTTGAGGGAGAGGGCCCCCTTGATGGCCTCGTGAGCCTTTTCGTACCCGAAATTCAGGTAGAACCAGCGGTCGGCGATGTGGACGGCATTGTACGCGATAATAAAGAACACCGGGGCGGCCTCAACCCGGACAGTGGCGATAAGCAGGGCCGAGAGCAGGCACAGTGGTCTGAAACTCGCCCAGTAAAGCCCGTCTCCAATGGCCCCCAGGGGGCCCATCAGGTTGGTGCGCATCTGGACGCTCTCCTCACCCCGCCCCTCTTCTTCCAGCCGGGCCACCACACCCAGGACATATGTGGCCATGTAGGGGTTCGTGTTGAAATACCCCAGATGAAGTCTGAAAACGCTCCTGGCGTCCTTACCCGCGGCCTTACGCAGCCAGGGCGCGATGGCGTACAGAAACCCCAGTCCCTGCATCCGCGGGAAGTTCCACGACCCCTGGAGGGCGAAGGAGCGAAACAGGAGACGCAGACGGTCGCGACGCGAAAAGCTCATGCCAGCATCCTCCAGACGCCGGTACCGATCCCCACGGCCAGGCCCGAGGCGAACCCCAGCCATCCCCGCCGATCCGTCCTGTCGGCGGCAAGTCCGGCAAGCCCTGTCAGGAAAGGGACCACCGCCACCACCGCCAGCAGCCCGGCCAGGTTCTTGAACTCCCCCATGACCGCCCCGAAGAGGGGCACGATGATCCCGCCCGACAGGAGGAAGGCGACGGCGTGAAACACACCGGCCCGCGCCAGCGCGAAAAGATGGGCCCGCTCGGCAAGTTTTTCCCTGCCCAACCGGACGTACGACTCTGCCCGGTAGAAGGTCCCTTCGTTACTGCGGCGCCACAGGACGTTGACCGCCTGATCAAGAGCGGTGGCGGGCAGACCGAAGAGGATGGCAGGTCCGATGAGAGCCGTTCCGGATTCCGGACCGCTGTAGGTCCCCACGAGAAGAACGCTCACCAGGGATGGGAACAGCGGGTGGGCTGGGATGAAAGAGCCCACAGGGAGGGACCTGAGGAACAGGAGTTCGTAGGCGAGACCGATGAGGGCACCTTCAGCGGGGCACCCGAGAACAAAACCCATGATCGGCGCAGCCACAAGCGGCCTCGAGATCTGGAACTGGCCGAAAGCGCTGCGGTCGATACTGATGATGCCGGCCAGCAGAGCCGAAAGTACGACGCTGCCCGCGATCCCCATCAACATCCCTCCCCATTCTCATTGAGATAATCCACGATATCGAAAGACCGTCCGTCCGGCACTTCCCTTGCCTCGACTGCGATCCCCCTGTCCGCCAGACACCGCACCGCTCCCAGGTCCTTACGGTTCAGAAACACAGAAGGGGTAACCTCAATTCCACCTCTGAGATGATGGAGGTTCCCGACGTTGACGTGGTCCAGCGCGACACCCGTTTCGAGAACTTCAAGGATCCCCTCAAGGTCGGCGAAGAGCAGGAGGATATTGGCACGGGGGAAGCGTGTCAGGACCTCCCCGAGTCCGCTGGCCGGTATCACGCAAAGTTCAATATTTTCCGGAGCGATGAGTTCCATGAGCCTGCAGCGGCCCTTGTCGACGCACACCGTGTCGCTGACGACGACGATGGCGTCGGCGCGCACGTGAGGCGCCCAACTCTCCACGATCTGGCCGTGCAGGAGACGGTCATCGACCCTGGCAAGAACAATGGGCATGATCAGTCCCCGGCAAGATATTCCGTGGCAACCTTGATGTGTTCCCTCCCGTAATCCCTGAGGCTGGCGGCTGTCTCCCTCAGGGTAAGTTCGGGAGGAAGCCCCCTTAACTTGGTCAGCATGGGAAGGTTGACACCCGTCACCACCTCCACATCCTTCTCACCGAGGAACGAAAGGCTGATGTTGGACGGTGTGCCTCCGAACATGTCCACGAGAAGGATGACGCCCTTGTTCCCTCTCACCTCCCCGATGGCAGCCGCGATCCGGGTCTGGATCTCCTCGACCTCATCCCCTGCACGTACCGCCACCGAGGAGATCCCCGGCCTTTCGCCGGTGATCATGCGACAGGTGGCAAGAAGAGAGTCTCCCAGGTCTCCATGGGTCACGATGACAACGCCAAAACCTTCCTCCATAACACTCAACCCTCCGGCAGATCGCGATGGCGGACCTGGACCCAGATCGGCCCCCGGTCCCTGAAATACCCTGACAATCCTTCCACGATGGCCACCGACCGGTGGCGCCCACCCGTGCAGCCGATAGCCACGGTGAGATACCCCCTGCCCTCGGCGATGTAAAGGGGCAGCAGAAATTCAAGAAAGGAGCGAAGACGGTCAACGAACTCACCCGCTCCCTCGGCACTTTCGACGAATTCCCTCACTTCAGGGTCTCGTCCATCCATATCCTTGAGCCTCTCCACGAAATAGGGGTTAGCCAGGAAACGGACGTCGATCACCATGTCCGCTTCCTTGGGAATCCCGTTCTTGTACCCGAAGGAAACGAAGGAGAGCAGCATCCTTTCCCTGTCTGTGGAGGTACCGAACCGGTCGCGAACAAGTTTTCGAAGATCGTGGATTCCGAAATCGGTCGTGTCGAGATGAACGTCAGCCAGTTGTCTGAGGGGTTCGAGTATCTCCCGCTCTTGTTCCAGCGCCTCTCCCAGGGGCATGGAGGGGTCCAGGGGATGGACCCTCCTCGTTTCGCTGAAACGTTTCTGCAAACTGTCGATGGACGCTTCGAGGAAAACAACCGAGATATCGTATCCGGCGTCCTTGAGGGACCGGATCACCTGGGGATACCGGACAACCGAGTCCTTCCCCCTGATATCCATGACCATGGCAGCGTGCCCGATGGAGAAGTTCGCGGTGCCCGCCAGGTGGACGAAGGAGGGCAGCAGACCCACCGGCAGGTTGTCCACCGTGTAATACCCGATGTCTTCGAGAGTACGAAGCACGGTGGTTTTTCCCGAGCCGGAATACCCGGAAATGATGAGAAACCGTTTTTTGTTCACTCGACCGATTCCAGGTCAGGCTTGTCAAGGGTTCGGGACCGGTCAGACATCCTCTGGTAAAGAGTGTTGTCGAACTCCCTGGCGGCATTATACCCCATGCGTTTAAGCAGAAGGTTTCGGGCAGCGACCTCGATGATCAGGGTCAGATCCCGTGCCGGCCGCACAGGGATCATCAGGTACGGGATATTCACATCAAGGATGGAGTAGGTGTGTTCGTCCAGGCCGAGACGCTCGACTTTCAGATCCTGGAGCCATTCCACCAGTTCGACCACCAGTTCGATCTTCTTGTTCTGACGGATGGAACTGACGCCGAAAAGGTCCTTGATGTTGATGATCCCAAGCCCGCGGATCTCCATGTGATACTTGATGAGATCGGCGGCGCTGCCGAAAAGGGTCCCCGGAACCTTCCTCCTGATGACGACCACATCGTCACCCACCAGCCTGTGACCGCGCTCTACAAGTCCCAGGGCGCATTCGCTCTTGCCGATCCCGCTCTTTCCGATGAGAAGGATCCCCACGCCGTAGACGTCCACGAGGCAACCGTGGACAGAGGTCTCGGGCGCGAGAATGTCCTCAAGATAGGTGGTAACCCTGCGGATGAGGAGAGAGGTGACTTCAGGGCTGCGGAAAAGGGGGACGCCGTGCTGATCGCAAAGCCTTATCAGGGAATCGGGCGCCTTGAGTTTTTTTGCGATGATGACGCAGGAAACCCCTGCACTGCACAGGTCCTCAAGGCGCCGGTCGGCGATCCCTCCTTCGAGAGTCTCGAGGTAGGAAAGCTCTGTCTGCCCCAGGATCTGAACCCTGTCACGGTGGAGTTGGTCAAGGAACCCGGCAAGGGCAAGCCCCGGCTTCTGGATCCGGGGAATCCGGATAGCCCGGTCCATTCCCCTTCCACCGGCGAGGATCTCGAGTTCGAGATCTTCGATGGTATGTTCGTATAGACAGCGGACTGGGATACTGATCATCCGACCCTTTTTTCTATCAGTGCCGCTCGTCCTCAGCCTGGATAACCTGGAAGAGGGACTCGCTGTCCCCGCTTTCCAGAAGGGCCTTGCGGCATTCAGGGTTCTTGACGATGCGCGAAATCCTTGCCAGGGCTTTCAAATGCAGGCCCGCCGAATCCTCGGGTGCGACAAGGAGGAAAAACAGGTTGACCGGTTGGCCGTCGTGGGCATCGAACTCGATCCCGTCGACGGATTTTCCGAAAACGAGGAGGATATCCTTGAGGCCCTCCAGACGGCCGTGGGGGATGGCAACTCCATAACCGATACCGGTGTTTCCGAGCATCTCCCGATCGAGGAGTATCTCCACGAGCCTGTTGCTGTCTGTTATCTTCCCGGCTTCCTTCAGGTGATCGACCATCTCCCGCAAGACCCCTTCCCGCGTGGTGGCCCGCAGGTCGGATATGACATCGCTGAAAGTCAGAAAATCGACTATCTTCATATGGTATTCCACTCTACCCTTCTGCCTGTGGCTGGATTATGCCGAAATGACCGTCGTCCCGGATGTAGATCACGCTCAACAATCCCGTCCTGGAGTTGTTGAAAAGCAGGAAGCTCTTGTTCATGAGTTCCATCTGCATGATGGCCTCATCGACGGTCATGGGTTTGAGAATGATCTCCTTGTGTTTGATGACCTCGGCGGTTCCCGCGTCAACAACCTCTTCGGGAATAACGGAATGGCTCGCCCGGTACTCCCTGACAGCCTCCCTGTCGCCGTGGCGGCTGATCTTCTCCTTGTACTTTCTGACCTGGCGGTCCAGCTTGTCGAGGACGAGGTCGATGGAGCTGTACATATCGTTCGTCTCTTCCTTGCCCTTGATGATGATACCGTTGGCGTGGATGGTGACCTTCGCGATATGCCTGTATTTTTCCACCTGAAGTACTGATTGCGCGCTGATCGGTTCCGAGAGGGTTTTGAGGACCTTCTCGAGCTTATCGGTGATGTATTCCCTCAACGGTTCGCTTTGTTCCATCTGCTTGAAGGATACCTCGATCTGCATTGTTATCGAACCTCCCTCCGAAATAAATGGACGTAAACACAGAAAAAAATCAAAGTCAACCCTGCCCCCATGGCAGGCAGCTGATGAGCGTGATCACGTCAGTTTCTTCCTCCTGGACGACGGGAGGATATTCATTGCTTCCCTGTATTTCGCCACTGTCCTGCGTGCGATATCGATCCCTTCAAGCCTGAGCATCTCCGAGATGGCCTGGTCGCTGAGAGGTTTTCCGTTGTCCTCGACGGACACGACATCCCGGATCTTGGCCCGCACACTCTCGGAGGCGAGCATCTCCCCGGAGAGGGTCTGGATGCCCGGGTTAAAGAAGAACTTGAGCTCGAATAAACCCTGGGGACAGTGGAGGTATTTTTGGGTCGTGACACGGCTCACCGTTGATTCGTGAACACCGATGTCATCGGCCACATCCCTGAGCACCATGGGCTTGAGATACCGGATCCCTCTTTCGAAGAAATTCAGCTGCTTTTCCAGGATACTCTTCGTAACACGATAGATGGTCCGCTGCCTCTGGTCGATACTCTTGATAAGCCACGACGCGGACCTGATCTTTTCGAGGAGGAACTCCCTTTCCTCCGGCTTCAACTTGGCTCCAAATTTCATGAGTTCCCTGTAGTAGCTGTTGATCTGGAGTTTCGGCATCCCGTCATCGTTGAGGGTAATGGTCCACTCCCCGCCCAATTTGAACAGGTAGGCGTCCGGCGTTACGTAGATCGATTCCGAGCCCCCGAAAGGCCGGCCGGGTTTCGGTTCGAGTTCCTTGAGAAACGCCACAGCCTGCAGCACGTCCGACCGGGGCTCACCGGTTTCACGCACGATCCTGTCCACATCACCCCGGGCCACGTTGTCGAGGTGCTGACGGATGATCTTTTCGACGAGGCTCCCCTCCAACCCTGCCTGTCTGATCTGGATCAGGAGACACTCAGACAGGTCCTTCGCTCCAACACCCGCCGGGTCGAACTCCTGGATCACCGACAGGACCCGCGCGCCCGCCTCAGCCACTTCCGGGCCCAGGGGGTCGAGGATCTCGTCGATAGGGCTGACCAGATAGCCGTTGTCGTCCAGGTGGCCTATGATGGCCTCCCCGGCGGTGACCTCAGGCTCGGTCAGACGGGTCATCTGAAGCTGCCAGCGGAGGTGCTCGTGAAGAGTGGCGGGGCGCGTGATCATGGCCTCGATGGGGGGCCGTTCCTGCTCTTCCCGCACATGGTAAGGCAGGCTCTGATTGGACTCCAGGTACGACTCCCATTCCGCGACATCCTGTGGAATGGAGGAGATATCTATCTCGTTTTCCTTGTCCGAACTGTTCTCAGGAGGTGTTTCGGGACCGTCCGGGCGATCGATGGAGACCTCGTTCTCGTTGTCGGGGAGGGCATATTCATCGAGGACAGGGTTTTCCAGCATCTCCTGCTGAACCATTTCAACCAGTTCCATCCGGGACAGCTGGAGCAGACGGATAGCCTGCTGCAGCTGGGGCGTCATCACCAGCTGCTGCGTCTGCTTCATCAGGAGTTGAGTCTTAAGGTCCACTCACACACTTCCCGTCCGGTTTGAAAAATCCGTAATTCGCGATTTGTTATTCGTGATTCGAGGTTGAACCAGTTGAACCAGTCACGAGTCACGAGTTACCAGTCACGGCTTTTACAACTTGAACTCCTCCCCCAGATACGTCTTCCTTACCTTCTCGCTTCCGATGATCTGTTCAGGGGGACCCTCCTCGAGGATGACCCCGGAAGCCAGGATATACGCCCGGTCCGTGGTGCCCAGTGTCTCCCGGACGTTGTGGTCCGTTATCAGGATACCCAACCCATCTTCCCTGAGAGCGCCGATAAGCTTTTGAAGCTCCATCACGGTGATGGGGTCGATCCCCGCAAACGGCTCATCAAGGAGCAGGAACGACGGTTCGGGAACGAGAGCCCTGGCGATCTCCGCCCGGCGGCGCTCACCGCCCGACAGGGAGCCTCCAAGGGTCCTGGACAGGTGGGTCAGCCCCATGGATTCCTTGAGTTCAGCCAGGCGGCCTTCCCGGTCGGGTCCCGGCACCCGGACCGCTTCCATCACGGCGAGAAGGTTGTCGTCCACCGTCATCCCCCGGAAGATGGAGGCCTCCTGGGGAAGGTAACCGATCCCGGCCCTGGCCCGGCGGTGAATGGGCCAGGATGTGATAGCCGTATCATCGAGGTAAACGGCACCGCCGCTTGGCTGCACAAGGCCCGATATCATGTAAAAGGTCGTGGTCTTCCCGGCTCCGTTGGGGCCCAGAAGTCCCACGACCTCCCCCGGGGAGAGAGTGATCGAAACATCCTTGACCACTGTCCGTCCGCGGTACGATTTCGTCAGGTTCCTCGCGCTGAGAGTGCTCATCCTCACCGGTCCCCCGGGGATGTAAAGACCGCATTCACAGGCCCCTCGAAGCTGGCCGTCCCGTCCTCCAGGGAATAGGTGATCCTCCCGGCGGTAATGGTCGAACCGGTCCTGACCAGACGAGGGCTGCCGGTCAGTTCCACCGTCCCTTTTTCAAGATCGAAGGCCGCTTTCCCTGCTTCGACACGATCGCCACCCCTCTGGAGGACAACGTTTCCGGACGCTTCCCCCGCCCTGACAGTGGAGGGGTCATCCTTTGAAGTCCTGACCGTGAGGAGATCGCAGGTGAGAGCCGCATCGGTAAGGCGGACATGGACATTCCCCTCGAAATTGACGATTCCGGAGCGTTCCTCGAGGCGAAGGTTGTCGGAGGCGACCTCCACACCACCGTTCGCGGACCAGGCAGGGATCGTCAGGAACAATAAAAGGAACAACGCTGAGAACAACCGGGAAACTTTAAGGTACCTCAATGTCGGAGACTCCCTTCGCTCCACACGGACTTCACTCCACCGCCCAGGAAAGCCGTACCCGTGCTCACCACGTACCGTACGGAGCTGCCCGTCACCCGCAGCGGCCCCCTCGTCAGCCTCACTCCCCCGTCGGCGTCGAGAACGGAACCTGATCCGTCCCAGCGGACACGGGGCGCCTCGAAGCTCGCCCCCAGGGCGCTCGTGACCCCCACGTTGCCCTCCAGGTGCAGAAGCAGCCGGTCCGATTCGAAACGGCCCCGGTCGCTGACAACCTCCAGGACAGATCCCTGGGGGCTCTTCAGGGTCGCCGTAACTCCTGTCAGAAGGACGTCACCGGCGCCATCATACCGGGCCTTTGCGGACTCGATCTCCCACCTGCCGGAGTCGGTCTCCTGAAGGATGGTAAATCCGGTCATCTCAACTTCGGGGGCGGCGGCGGTAGCAGCCGGAATGGACAGGGTCATCATCCCGGGAACCAGCAGCGCAAAACCGATGCACAAGCCGCCTCTCATCCAGCCAGCAAACCAGGAATGCATGCTGAAAGACTAGCACACGTTCGAGTGAAAAGAAAGAAATGGCGTGGAAGTTGCATGCCGGCCGAAGGCCGGAGTTCCAGGTTTTGGGTTTTGAATTTCCCCAGGGTCTCTGACACTGGGGAAGTTAGGTGTAAAGGGCCTGCATATTGGATGACCCCCCTGCGGGGTCTACCAGCGTCTTCCTGACGAGGTTGCCCCTCGATCGGCCGTCCGGATCGGTCCAGTCGAGATTGAAATTATTCGATCATTCTTGATAGAGTCGCAAAAAGTCCAATCCGGGACTTTTCGCTCCACGGAAAGGGAAAAGCGTCGTTTTCCCTTTCCTTA
>JARGFV010000001.1 GCA_029210545.1 bacterium | reverse complement strand
CTTTTTGCGAAGTCATCATCTTTAATTGCCACACAGTTAGCTGACATCTCATTTGCATCATGAATAATGCGGGCTAGGTGCTAAGAGCTAGGGATTCTAAACCTGGTGCTTGGAACCGTGAACATCATTCCGAAAGGAATGGCCATGGCCTACAACCTTGAACTCGAAGACCGGATATCCGAACTGACCGCCGGCTGGCCGGAAATGGTGAGCAGGAAGATGTTCGGCGGGGTGTGTTATCTCATCCGGGGGAACATGGGTTTCGGGATCTGGCAAGATTATCTCATCGTCCGCACCGGCCCCGAGACTGCTGAGCGGTTTCTCCAGGAGGATGGCATCACCCCCTTCGACGTAACGGGGAAAGCCATGAAGGGATGGGTCATGGTGGACGGCTCCCGGTGGGAGGACCCGGACGAACTGGAAAGATGGCTCGCACTTGGCCGTGACTTCGCCTTGTCGCTACCGGGAAAGTGATCACGTGGAGCGTACGTGCGTAAAGCGTAAATGCGAAAAGGCATTCAAGTAGCGAATTTACGCAAATAAGTACCTGCGCACCCACGCACCCATGCACTTACGGACTTACGCATCTACGGACTTACGCACACACGAGCACCTGGCCTTCTGATTGCACCCCCCCTTTCCAAACGCCGCGTTTCGGCGGCAGGAAAGGAGGTGATCAGGGTGAAATACGACGAAAAAAGGGTTGACGAGGCGGTGCTGGCTCTCATGCACCTGACAACTTTCCGGGATGCGTCCGGATACCGGACATGGAAAGGACACGACTGGGAAGTCCTGGACCGCCTTCACCAGAAGGGGTTCATCGCCAACCCGAAAAGCAAATCGAGGTCGGTGGATCTCACTGACGAGGGTCAGAAAAGTTCGGAGGAGCTTTTCAGGAAATACTTTTCCTGAAACGACATGTGAACTGTCACCAGGCTCCCGGATCCGGGGGCCGCCACAAGGCGGCCCCGGATCTTTTTTGTGCCCGGCAGGGCGCGGGGGAAGTGGGAAGGGGGGACAACCTCGAGTTGCCTGGTTTCAGATGAGCACCCTATCTGTTAAAATCTATTTATCGGTGATGGAGCTTTATGGTAAAAGCTGACAGTCAGCAGCTTAAAGCTGATAGCTCAGGCACAGATGTAATTCGGAGGGTGACTTGAAAAGGGCGGCCAGAATATCCATCGGTTTCGGAAGCACCCTGTTCTGGACGGCAGGGCTCGTTCTCGTTTATATGATCCCCCACAAAGCGGGCGTGGCTGACCTGAGGCTCTCTCTCCTGCTCGGGCTTTCATGGGCCCTGGGTGTTGTTCTCATCGGTGTGGCGGTAACCCCGGCTGGAAGTTTCTGGGGGGAGCCTTCCTCCGCCTCCGGGAGGACCCTGAAAACCGTTGACGAGAGCACCGGCCTTTCCAACCGTCGGGCCTTCCAGGGACTGGTTGAGCCCCTGCTGAGCGCGGCGGAAAGGTTCTCCGAAAAAAGCCTGGTGGTCATGCTCAACGTCAACGACCTGGACAAGCTCATCGACTCCAGGGGTGACGAGGCGGCCGAGCAGATCGTCGTCCTTGTGGCCCAGGCCTTTCTGGACTCCCTCAGGGGGTCGGACATCCTGGCAAGGTACGACAAGGACGAACTCGTGGCTTTCCTGCCCAAGGCGTCTCTCGTCTTCGCGGAGACGATCTACGAAAGGGTCATGATGAACGTGGCGGCCCAGCACAGACAGATGGAAGACCAGCACGAGATCAGGTTCAGCATCGGTTTCGCCGAGTTCGATCCGGTCGCCCCGGAACCGATCGAACGGCTTATCCGAAGAGCCTACGAGAACATGATCAGCGAAATGGGGGCCAGATCGTGATGGGGGTAAAGGCCGGCGCGAAGAGCAAAGATCGAAGCGCGAAGAACAATATCCCTACGTTCTTCACTCCTTGTGTTTCGTTCCAGTTTTCCCGGACTACTGACTACTGACTACTGACTACTGCTTTGTTCCCCGGCCGCACTTACACCCTTTCAGACGACAACGGATCTTCCCGTGCCTACTTCGAGGTGGTCGGCAGCCTCGTTGATGAGATGCTGACGGAGGTACCCGAACCCCGGAACCTTCTGAAAACAGTCCGCAAGGGAAGCGGTCCGTGGCGGTTTTTCCAACGGTTCACGACCGGGGCAAAACTCCACCGCCGTTTCCTGGAGAAGATGGAACTTTCGCTGTCTCCCTTTACAGGTCCCATCGAAGAACATCTCGGGTCCCTGTCCCTGGCCGGCCGGCTTGATCCGATCCTGCGGACACCGCGTTTTGCGTATCTCTCCTATATGGTGGAGATCCAGCTGGTGAACCGGGTCAACGCCATGGCCTTTGCCGACGCACCCTGGCGGATGGCCCTGGTTGCCCATTGCCTCAGGGATTTCAGGCCCCGCTGCAAGGCGGAACCCGGAGAGGTCGAAGAGGTTTGCGCCCGGTGCGAGAAGGGATGCTACGTGGGTTCGGGTGCAAGGATACTCGAGAAATACCGTGTGGAAACGTTTATCTCGGTGAGCATGGATCACCCGAAGCTGTTCACCCGTTTGAAGGGTGAACACCCGGAGATGGGTGTCCTCGGTATCGCCTGCATTCCGGAACTTGTGATGGGAATGAGGTTGTGTGATGGGATGGGCATCCCGGCCGTGGGGGTACCCCTCGACGCCAACCGCTGCACCCGGTGGATGGACGAGTGCCTGGAGACGACATACTACAGTTTGGAACAGCTTGAAAAGCTGCTTAAGGGAAAGATCTAGACTGAGTCCTAGCAGCGTGTCGGAAAACCTCTTGACACGCTGCTGTAAGTTTTTCGGAAAGCCCTTTTTTGGGTCTTTTCTTGAAAACAAGAGCATTAAACCGGTGAATAACTCCAGTGAATTACCAAATGTGCCATATATTTGTTCTTTTCGGTCTAAATGCTACTTCCGAAAAACTATATCCAGGAGCCTGCATGGGGTTCTCCGACAGGCTCCTAGGTCCTGCTTTTCCTCCTCCGATCCATACTCCTGATGCGCCGATCGAAGGCGCCCATCCACGATTCGTCGTGCCGCTGCCGCCTGTCCATGAACCGGAGCCTCCGGTCGTACAGCCCGGTGCGCCGGTCCGGGCGGGTGTGCCGGCGCTCTCTCAGGATGTCGATCTTCAACGCGCGTCTTCGCCTCTCGGCTTCTGAAACCCTGCGTTTGAACATGGTGTTCCTCACGTGTCAAGGGTGTTTGTCCGGGGGACAGTATAGCAATAGTCTGCCGGAAGGTGCTACACTCCCGGGATGAAAAAAAGAACGAAGTCCAGGCTGTTGGAACTGTTCAGACACACTGCCAGGCTGGGACCATGATCTGGGTTGCCGTTCTGGGATTGACGGCTTTTTTCCTGGTCCTTTTCGGATGCGGGCTTACTTTGAGCAGGGTTCGAAAGTACAGGGAAGCGATTGACGCGAACAGGGCCAGGGCATTCGCGGAGATGGCGGAGATGGCCGAAAAAACCAGACGCGGGGACGGGGGGACACGGAGACACGGGGAATAGAGCCCCTGGAACCTAGCACCTGGCTCTTAGACGTCAACCCCGGAACCTGGACCCCAGACCCCAGACACCAGACACTGAGTCGGAAGAATCCGTTGCATCTTGATTATTCCGACTCATCAGTTAGTTCCGGAGCCTGCAGGGACCTCGCGTCCCTCTCCACGGGCTCGGCCGGCGGGATCTCCCTTGATGAATCCGCTCCATATTCCGCGAACCGCCTTGCGCTGACAAGGACCCTCGTTTCAAGCGATGCCACTGCGCGGTTGTAGGATTCAACCGCTTTGTCGAGCCCTTTACCCACACCCGAGAAATGCTCGGCCAGGATCCTGATCCGTTCGTATAACTCCTTGCCCAGTTCGCTGATAAAGTGGGCGCTTTCCGTGATGGTCTCCTGTCGCCAGCCGTAGGCTACCGCTCTGAGGAGGGCAATAAGGGTGGTAGGGGTGGCAAGGATGACCCTTTTTTCAACTCCCTGTTCGATAAGGCCGGGTTCCTGTTCCAAAGCGGCGGAAAAGAAGTTTTCTCCGGGCAGGAACATGACGACGAACTCCGTGCTCTTCGGGATCTGTTCCCAGTAGCCCTTGGAACCGAGGCTGTTCATATGTTCCCTGATATGCCGTGCATGGCTTTGAAGGTGAATTTTCTTCAGGTCCTCGTCGTCGGTTTCCAGGGCGTCCAGGTAGCCCTGAAGCGGTGCCTTGGCGTCAACCACGACATTTTTCCCCCCGGGCAGTTTGACGATGAGGTCAGGGCGGAGCCGTCCGGTTTCCGTTGATACCGATTCCTGTTCCGAAAAGTCGCAGTAAGGCAGCATCCCGGCGATCTCAACGACCCGCTTGAGCTGGATCTCACCCCATCGACCCCTGACAACCGGGGATCGCAGTGCTTTTACCAGGTTCCCTGTTTCAGTCCTGAGCATTTCCTGGCCGGTGTTGAGTTGCCGGACCTGTTCCCGGAGCGTTACGTATGCCTCTTGCCTCACCTGCTCCAGTTCGTGGACCCGATCTCCGAATTTTTCCAGGGATTCCCTGATGGGAGACACCAGGTTGGCCACGGCCGTCTGGCGTTTTTCCATGTCACCTATCGCTTCGGTCTGGAACTTGCCAAGCACGAGCTGCGCCTGCTTCATAAACTCAGTACTGCTGTTTCTCAGGACGTCAGATGACAGGGCTTTGAAAGTATCGCTCATGGCCTCTCTGGCCGATTGCACCACCTTGAGGTTCTCTTCAGCGTTAACCTTCGTCATCTTCAGCTCGGTCTGAAGGGAGGAGATCCTGGACCTGTTGAAAAGCCAGGCGATGATAAAGCCAAGAATGAAGGCTCCTGAGCCAATAATTATGATGTTGAGGTTGTTCAATATTAACTCCGATTCCGGATCGGAAATTTGAGGATCGAGGCTGCCTTTACTTTGGACGTTGGACCATGGACGGCCTTTTTACCCGCCCTTTTCAAGCAGTGCTCCCACCGACCCGACTTCGTACCCTTTCTCCCGGAGCTTGTCGATGAGTTGACCGAGCCTGGGGTAGAAAGGGTCGGCCTTTCGTTCGGAGCCAAGGTGCAGCAGGACAATGCCTCCACCGAGCCCCATCTCCGTCTGGCTGTCGAAGGAGAGGATCTTGTCTACGATATCACCCGAACTCAGGTACAGGGCCGAACCCCGGTCCGAGACCCAGTCGAGGCCGTCAAGGTTCTTCCTGGTCTTGGGATCGTAAGTCCACGATACGTGCTGGTAGCCTGCTGATGAGGCCCAGCGGCGGATCGTTTCGTTCTGCTCTCCGTAGGGGGCCCGCCACAGGCTCACCATCTTTCTGCCGGTGAGTTCTTCGAAAAAAGCCTCGTTCTTTTTCAGTTCAGCAAGCAGGATCTCGCGGGTGATCCCCGGCAGGATGTCCTGGCGGAAGTTCTTCTCGAAGGTCGTCAGGTGGAGGTGGCTGTAGGTGTGGTTGCCCACCTCGTGGCCCTCGTCAGCGATCCTCCTGGTGATCTCGGGATAACTTCTCATGAACTCGCCGGTGAGAAAAAAGGTGGCTTTCAGATTCCGTTGCGCCAGAATGTCCAGGATCCGCGCGGCAGCGTTGCTGTAGCTGCCGCCATCGAAGGTCACGGCTACCGTTCTCGAACCGGAAAGGCCCCGGTCGATATCGTCACCCGGCTTTCTCCCGGGTTGAGGCGAGGGCCCGGCGGCTGCGGTCTGTTCTGCTTCGGCAGGTCGAACGGGCGGTTCGGGTTTGAGAGCGGTCTTGACCGGAACCTCACGGGCTTGTTTCGATTCCCTTGTTCGGGCGGGCTGCGCGGCGGGCGGGAGAACCTCAGGCAGGGTATCCCCGGATGCCAGGAGATTGTCGGGGAGGGGAAGGGCGCGGGTGTACATGGCGGGCAGCCGGTCTCCGTATACCTGGATCTGTACCGACCGCATCGGTCCTTCGGCCTGGAAGGTGAAGGAAAAATAGCCTTCCCTGACCGTGCAGACATCCCGCTCCCTGCCGTCGGCAATGAGCACGGCCACCCCGAATCCCGGCGCGCGTCCAGCGACCGTGAACCACTCCCCCTCGTGAACCAGTTCGGCGGTGGGGAAGGCAGGAACGGTCTGGCTGCTTCCACTGGGCACCGGGATCTCCCGGACTATTTTCACCAGGATGCCCGACTGGTAGAGGATGACCAGAAGGAGGCCGATGGTGATGAGCCTTATGAACCCGCCTCCGGTAAGTTTCCCCATTGACCTTTCGAAACGCCGATAGCGCAGGGAGGCCCTCAGGGCATAACGCCGCATCGAGGCTGCCCGATCCGCCGTCCAGCAGCGGGCCTGGCATTTAAAGGAACAGAAGGTGTGGCCGAAAGCCCGCCTCCGGCAGGACGGGCAGATGGGCGAAAGGCACTGAAAACACTTGCGCGTCGTCTTCGTATGGGTATGGTTCACACAGTAGGTGATCTGACCTTTCATAACGCAAATGAATAGCAGAATGGGAGAGGAAAGAAAAGAAAGTGTCCAGTGTCTGGAATCCAGGTTCGGGTGTCTGACCAAGACCCGTGGTCGTGATTACCATTGGTTCGATCCGGAATACATTGGGCAAAGCGATGTGGTATAAACGGTGAACTGTGAACCGTGAACCTTGAAAAGTGAACCGGGACCACTATGATATCCCATCTCAATATTCTGAGGATCGATCTGACCACGCAAAGCTTCGAGAGGGACACCGCTTCCGGTGACCTGACCCGGAGTCTCATCGGCGGCCGCGGTCTGGGCGCCTTTTTTCTCAGGGATCATGCCGGTCCCCGGGTCGATCCCATCTCGGGAGATGTCCCCGTGGTCCTGGCCACCGGTCCCCTCACGGGCGCCATGATCCCCTCCGGAGACAGGTTCAGCCTGTCCACCATCTCTCCCCTCACGGGTACCGTGATGGACACCAACTCCGGCGGCCGGCTGGGCAGGGCCCTGAAGCGGGGAGGGGTTGACGTCCTTATCATGAACGGGCGGTTCGACGTTCCGGGGATCGTTGTGGTCCAGGACGGGTCCGTCACCTTCGAGGGGGCCGGGGACCTCTGGGGCGGCACAGTCCCTGAGACCGTCTTACGGCTCGTGGAGAAGTTCGGAAAGGACGCCGGCCTCGCGGTTATCGGCCCCGCGGGGGAAAACGGTGTCCGGTACGCCTCCATCATGTCCGAGAGGATGCGGGCCATGGGCCGGGGAGGCGCGGGAGCGGTCATGGGAGCCCGGAACATGAAGGCCCTGGTGGTCAAGGGGACGGGCAAGGTCCCTGTCCACGACCGGGACCGGCTCAAGCGGGTTCTCGAAGAATCCAACAGGTGGCTGAGGGCTCACCCCGTCACCTCCAAGGCGCTGCCTGCGCTGGGTACCCCCATGCTGGTCCGTATCTGCGCCAGGGCCGGGATCTTCCCGGTCAGAAACTTCCAGACCGTGGCGGTGGGCGAGGACCAGGCCTATTCGGGTGAGGATCTGGCGTCCCGGTTCACCGTGGGCAGCGCTGGCTGTACGGGATGCACCATCCAGTGCGGGCGCGTCACCGAGGCGGCCGGGTCCCGCGGTGAAGGGCCGGAATACGAGAGCCTCTGGGCATTGGGACCGGACCTTGGGATCGAGGATCTGGAGCACATCATCCCGGCTGCCCATCTCTGCAACGAACTGGGGATGGACACGATCTCCGCGGGGGCCACCCTCGCCTGTGCCATGGAACTGGCCGAGGATGGGCTGCGGCCGTCGAAGCTCAGGTTCGGCGATGACCGCGCGGTTTACAACGCGCTTTCGGATATCGCCTACCGACGTGGTGAAGGGGATGAACTGGCGGAAGGTTCGCGCACCGTCGCCCAAAACGCCGGGGCTCCCCAATATGCCATGCAGGTCAAGGGGATGGAGCTTCCGGGCTACGACCCTCGCGGCGCACAGGGGCAGGGGCTCGCCTACGCGACCTCCAACCGCGGAGGATGCCATCTGCGGGGAGGGTACCTCATTGCAAGAGAGATCCTGGGGATCCCCAAAAAGGTGAGCGGGTCGATGGTTCTCGGCAAGGGAGGGCATGTCGCCCGGGCCCAGGATTTCGGGGCCGTCGCCGATTCCCTCTCTGTCTGCCGGTTCGCCACCTTCGCGGTGGCGCCCGAATACTGGTCGAGGATGGTCAACGCTGTCACCGGTCTTCAGGTCGGCGGGGAGGAACTCATCCGGTCAGGTGAGAGGATCGTCACCCTGGAACGGATCTTGAATCAGAAAATGGGGATCGGGCCGGACCGGGATATCCTGCCTCCCCGTTTCACTCAAGAACCTCTCACGGAAGGGGCGTGTGCCGGTGAAGTCGTTCACCTCCGGGAACTGCTGGGAGAGTATTACGCTCACCGGGACTGGCCGGGCGGGGTCCCGTCGGCTGGAAAGAGAAAGGAGCTCGGTCTGGATGAATATACAGGGTGAGGCCTATACCAGGCTGACAGGGGAGTTTTCCCGGGTGGGCCGGATCCTTTTCCAGGCCGGTCTTAACAACTCCCACAGCGGCAACATGAGCGTTCGCCTGGGGGATCGCGTGGTCATAACCCGCCGGGGTGCCATGCTCGGAGAACTGGCGGGAGACGACCTGGTGCAGGTCGGACTGGCTGTGGACGATTCCGGGATCGCCCTCGCCTCCACCGAGGTCGGTGTCCACCGCGCTATTTACGCGGCGACATCGCACCTTGCCGTCGTCCACACCCACCCGAGGGCAGCAACGGCCCTGTCCATGACGCGGGATCACATCGTTCCGGTGGACGACGAGGGGCGCTACTATTTCAAGAGGGTCCCGGTCCTCAGCGTGGCCGCCTCCATCGGTTCGGTCGACCTCGAACGGGAACTGCCTGCCCTGCTCAAGGATTTTCCCATCGTTATGGTGCGGGGACATGGAGCGTTCGCCGTGGGAGGGAACCTGGAAGAGGGCCTCCAGATCACCCACGCCCTCGAATGGTCGTGCGATATCCTCTCCCGCTGCCTGGCCCTGGGCATGGACGAGAACGAACTGGTGGGGGACAGGAGACATGGGGAGTGGTAGAGCGAGGTGTGAACTGTGAACCGTGAACCGTGAACCGTGAACCGTGAACCGTGTGGGAGGAGTGACTTCGATGAGGGTGGATGTATACAGGGACGACCGGTACCTGGGGGGATACCACATCGGCGGCTCTTCGGACCTGCGCGTGGGCCGCGACCGCAGGAACGACATCATACTCCCCCACACGACGGTGAGCCGTCACCACGCCAACCTTCTGCGTCAGGGCAGGAAATACCTCCTCATGGATCGAAGCTCCAACGGCACCTTCATTGACGGCGAACGTGTCGACAAGGTCCTCCTCGATCCAGGGACCGAGATCGACATCGGTCCTTTCCGGCTGGTGCTGACGGAGGAAGAGCAGATCCTGGGCTCCCAACCCACTGAAAAGCTCACCGCCCATGCCGAGATGGACATGGTGGGAAGCTCCGGGGTGATGGCAAAGCTTAGGGAGCACGTCAGGAAGGCCGCCGGCACCGACGTCAACACTTTGATCTTCGGAGAGACGGGAACCGGGAAGGAACTGGTCGCCCGGGCGGTCCACGACCTGTCCCAGCGCCAGATGATGCCCTTCGTGGCCATTAACTGCGGCGCCATCTCGCCGGACCTCGTGGAAAGCGAGCTGTTTGGCCACGTCAAAGGCGCCTTCACAGGCGCCTCGGCGGACAGGAAAGGCGCCTTCGAACAAGCCCACGGGGGAACCCTTTTCCTCGACGAGATAGGGGAGCTTTCCACCGACCTTCAGCCCAAGCTTCTCAGGGTTCTGGAGTCTGGCGAGGTGCGCAGGGTGGGAGCCCAGGGGACCATCACGGTGGACGTCAGGGTCGTGGCGGCTACCCACAGGGATCTCAAGGCCGAGGTGGAAAGCGGCAGGTTCCGTTCGGATCTTCTGTACCGTCTCTTCGTTTTTCCTCTCCTCGTTCCCCCGCTGCGCTCCAGGAAGGAGGACATCGGGGAGCTTTCCCGTCACTTTCTCGGGAACGAGGATGACCTGACAGCCGAGGCCATGGAAAGGCTGATGAACCACTCGTGGCCGGGAAACGTCCGTGAACTGAAAAATGTCATCGAGAGGGCCAGGATCGTCGCCAGCGGCGAGCCCATTGGCCCGGACGAGATCATCTTTCTCGACGAGGATCCCCTTTCCGGGAAAACCCCCACCGAGCCTTTGCCGGAAACCTTCGAGGAGCTCGAACGCCTTTACTACGTTCGTGCCCTGGACAAATCGGACGGAAGCATCCGGGCTGCCGCGAAATCCCTGGGGATACCCAAATCCACCCTGTACGACAGGCTGAAACGGTACGGATTATCGCCGGGGAAGGATGAGGATTAGTAATTGCGTAGGTCCGTAAAGCGTATGTGCGAAAGATCATTCAATCACACCTGACGCGGACAGACCGAAGGACCAGATCTGATGGAAACGCCCTCACGCACCTACGTACGCACGCACGTACGGATATACCTCACCCTTGGGCTCCTGGGCTTCATTACCGCCCTGGCCCAGATCACCTTCCTGCGCAGGGGCATCGCCAACTTTTCCGGCAACGAACTGGGCCTTGCTGTCGGCCTTTTTGTGTGGCTGGCCTGGGTCAGTGCCGGAGGGCTGCTTGCCCGCAGGCTCTTTCCCCGGCTCCAACGGCCCGAAAGGGCCCTGTACCTCGCCCTCCTTCTCCTCGCCGTCCTTTTTCCCCTGACCACCGTCTCCCTGGACCTTCTTCGGCCCCTGTTGGGCGTTCCCGTGGGGCAGGTGGTGGGGCTGGGTTTTATCGGCCTGGCCTATGCCCTTCTCCTGGCCCCTTTCTGCCTGACCGATGGTTCGGACTTCACTTTCGGGGCTGCAGCATCAGGGCGGGGCCGCGGCGCATCAGCTTTTGCAGCTGAATCAGCGGGAGCGGCACTGGGCGGGGTCTTTTTCTTTGCCGCAGGCGTGCGCTTTTTCGATGGATTGGGTCTGGCGTGGACTGTCGGTGTCGGGGTGACGGCCGCCGTTATCGTCCTGGGCTGGGGCGATCGACCGACGCGCTGGTCGGCATCCGCACTGGTCCTCATCTTTTTTATCCCCATTACCTTGTCCGGCATCCCTTCCGATTCTTCCACCCGCCAGGCCCGTTTTTATCCTTATTTTCCGGTCCTCGGTGTCCAGTCTCCCCTGGGCAGCCTGGCATGGGGAAAACCTTTGAAAAACAGGCAGGAGGAAGGAGGAAGGTGGAATGAGGAAGGAAGGGCATCAGGATCCACTTCAGACCTGTTCCTGGATCAAACGGTTCTCTTTTACGACGGTTCGCCCATGATGACCGACCCGGACCGAAGATCGGCCGAGCAGGCTGTCCAGCCTGCTCTCATGGTCCATCCGATGCCCGGAAGAGTCCTGCTGGTGACCTCCCACATCACCGGTGTCCTGGAACAGGTCCTGGCTCACCCCGTGAGGTCGGTGGATGTTGTGGTTTTAGACGAGGCCGTGGTGCGCCTGGAGGCTCTCAATATCAGCTCCACGGCGAGAGCCCTTGCCGATGAGAGGGTCGATCTGATCCCGGGTGACGCGCGGCGGTACCTGAGGATGGTTCCCGGGGGACGGTACGATGTGGTTATACTCAACCTGCCAGATCCCGGGACCCTGCTTTACAACCGGTACTACTCGGCCGAGTTTTTCCGGCTCATCGCTTTGGCCCTCTCACCGGATGGGATTCTCAGTCTGGCAGCAGGCGAACCGGGCAACTACATTGCCCCTGCCATGGGCCGCTACCTGGCATCCCTGGATGGGGCCTTGTCTCTCTCATTCCCGCACCGCGCCTGGTATCCCCTCGACCGTTATACCGCCCTGTGCGGCCGGGGGCCGCTGTCACCCCTGACCGGTGACCTTGCCGCTTCCATAGCCCTTGAACGAAATCTGGATCTTCGCTTCATGGTCCCGGAGTATCTGTCTGCCGATCTCTCGAAGGACAGGATGGAGGCTGTCAGCCAGGCCCTGTCTGACTCCGGAGATGTCCGTCCCAATGCCGATCTCGTCCCCTCGGCCGTGGGATACCGTCTCACCCTGTGGAGAGGCCGCACCGCCGACGCCGGGCTTCTGTCAGCCATCGGAAACGGTGTTGCGTGGTACCTGTTTGTAGCTGTTCTTGTGATGGTGATCTTTGGTGGTTTTGGCGCCGGGACTATGAGGAGTGAGACCACGAGGGGATTGTTGGTCCTCTTCCTGGGAGGATTTTCGGGGATCGCGGCGGAAACGGCGCTCATGTACCTGTACCAGACGGGTTTCGGCTACCTCTACTCCCGCATGGCTCTGCTGCTAGCCTTTTTTATGGTGGGAATGGCACTCGGGGCCATGGTCCGGGACGCTCAGCCCTCTCGAACGGCGTGGCTGTGGACAGGATACTTCCTGCTCGTGACGGTCACGGTGTGGATCGATCCTGGTTGGGTGCTCCAGGAATGGGCCGGCCTCCTTCTTTACCTTCTCCTCATGACCGGGGCCGGCTTGCTGACGGGCATGAGCTTCGGAGCGGGCAGCGCCCTGCTGGAGTCCGCCGGGGTGAAATATCCGGGCGGGGCCGCCTACGGCGTGGACCTTCTCGGAGCCGCTCTCGGGACGGTTGTGTGCGGACTGGTGCTGCCCCTTGCCATCGGGTTGTACGCCCCGATCCGGTACTGCTTGTTGCTCTCGGTGGCCATCGCGGCGGGCCTATCAATAGGTAAGGGCCGCTGAAGGCACCTTTCTCTCCCTCTCCCCGCCGCGGGAGAGGGTCGGGGTGAGGGGGAAGATCAAAAGCTAACTTACCACAGCACAGCCAATCCCAGGCTGCACCACCCGTCTTCGCATAAATCTACGACGTGGCAGGCAGGGTTACACAGGGGAAACCAAAAGCCGGGGGGCATGGTTTAAACGCTGTCATCGCGAACTGCAAATCAGGTGAAGCGATCCCGGGAAACGCGGGTCCTGAAAAAGCGGTGAGAGCTGATTACCGTCCGCCGTCGCCGGAGGCTATGGCGGACAAGCAGGGAACGCAGAGAAAAACGACTGTCATTGCGAGCTATTAGCAAGCGAAGCAATCTCAGGCCGTTTGGCGTAAGAGCCTAAATTTTACCGGAGAGTGCGCAGAGAACGCTGAGAAAGGCTGAATCCGGGGGTAGGCGCAGGCGTGTGCCGCTAAAACCTGAAGGGCTTTCACCACCAGGCACAGAGGACACAGAGGAAGACTTTAATCTGGGGGAAGGCGCGGTTTCTAAGCGGCAAAAGCGGGCTCACGCAGAGACGCAGGGAAGACCAAAAGCGGACTCACCGCAAAGTACGCAAAGTTTCGCAAAGTGAAAACGAAAGCTGGGGGGAAGTTTTCGTCATTCCCGCGAAAGCGGGAATCCAGGAGAAAAGGATTAACCCAAGGTACGTCCTTCGATTACGCCATCCGTCTTCGTCACGCAAAAGGCGTGACTATGCCGCGACAGGAAGGCTTGACGAAGGGCGCTTCGTGCATGCCAATGTGCTTTTAGGGTGATTACGGGTGTATATATGGGTGTCGTTGCCCTTGACAACTGGGTGTTTTTGGGTATTGTTGTGGGTGAGGAGGTCCTGACATGATCCATGACCATGTCTTCAAAATCACCCCGGAGATCCTCAAGCTTATCGCCGGGATCGACGAGTTCAAGGGGCGGTGGATCATGCTCGAGCACCTCCCGCCAGACGCTGTGGCTGGACTGCGCCGGGTCGCCTTTATCGAGTCTGTCGGTTCATCCACACGGATCGAGGGGGCCAGGCTCACGGATGCGCAGGTCGAGTCTCTCCTGAGCGGTCTTGACACCATCTCCTTCAGGTCCCGGGACGAGGAAGAAGTTGCCGGATACGCCGAGGCCATGAACACCGTGTTCGACTCATGGGAGCACATTCCACTGGACGAGAATCACATCAGGCAACTCCACGGGATCGGGCTTCGCTACAGCGTCCGCGACGCGCCGCACAGGGGTGAGTACAAGAAACATCCCAATCATGTGGAAGCCTTCGACAAGGAAGGGAACAGCCTGGGGGTTGTGTTTGAAACCGCCACGCCGTTCGATACTCCCGGGTTGATGGGCCGGTTGGTTGAGAGCGTCAACCAGGCTTTTGATCAGGATGACCTTCATCCCCTGCTCGTCATCGCCGCCTTCGTTATCCACTTCCTGGCTATTCACCCTTTTCAAGACGGCAACGGGCGCCTTTCCCGCATCCTGACCACACTCTTGCTGCTCAGGAACGGGTACGGTTATGTCCCCTACAGCTCCCTTGAGCGTGTGGTGGAAGAGAACAAGGACGAGTACTATAGGGCGCTCAGGTCGTCCCAGTCGGGGATCAGGACCGGGGATGAGAACCTGGACAACTGGATCCTTTTCTTCCTGAAAGCGCTCAAGGCGCAAAAGGATAACCTGGCGAGAAAGCTGAATCGTGAAAAGGAACTGGACAGGATTCCGGCCCTGTCCTCCCGGATTATTCAGGTAATCAGGGAGCGGGGGAGGCTGACGATGGCCGAGGCTGTCACCGTGACCGGGGCGAACCGTAACACGCTCAAGGTACACTTCCGACGCCTGGCGAAACAGGGCCGTCTGGAACAGCACGGCACCGGCAAGGGGACGTGGTATTCGATGCCGAGGCGGTAAAGAGGGGAAGATGAGAAAAGCCGTCATTCCGGACCCCCCTCCAACGGCCGCGTCAAGCCCGGATGTATATTTAAGAAGTGCCCCGTCCCCGATCCCCATCTTTTTGGCCAGGTGCATGACAAACTAGACCGGCGCCATGCTCCGGCTGGCCTATTGCCGGACGAATTCCACCCGGCGGTTGAGGCTGCGTCCTTCCGGGTTGTCGTTGGTGCTGCGCGGCCTGCGTGACCCGAAACCCCTCGCAACCAGGCGATTCGGCTCGATCCCCTGGACCATGAGCCAATCCCGCACCGCCTCCGCCCGCTCCTGCGAGAGAGGCTCGTTGACCTGGTCTCCGCCCTGGTTGTCCGTGTGCCCCTCAATGAGGAAGGGAAGTGACGGCTGCTCCTGGAGCAGGGCCTGAATGGAACGAAGGGTGGGGAGGGATTCAGGAAGGAGGATCGCTGATCCCGTGTCGAAACGGATGCCCGGAGCGATAAATCTCCCGTCGGTTTCCAACACCTGCCCGAATTCCTTTCCTCCTTCCGCCAGACGAAAATTTGTAAACATGAACCAATCCACGCTGTGCTCCAACGAAATCTCCCAATACATGCCTACCAGGCTAATAGGACGGTTGACCGCTTCAGGGTCGTTAATCACCAGGTCGCCGTCGACGTAGGCCTTGGCCGCCGTGCCATCAACAGTAATCGCGATGTGGTGGGGCAGTTGGTCCTGGATGAGGAATTCGGATTCAGAGTGAGCGGATCGTGCAAATATGTCCGAAAAATAGAATGTTCCGGAATTCCCCGGGAAAACAGGGTTTGGAGAGTCATGGGGATCGTATACGTCGCTGAGCAGCAGAATCCCATAGGCTTTCTCCCAACTCGTTTGTTCTCCGGCAAGGATGGCGTCGAACTCGATTGTGAACCGCTGGGGAAGATCTTTCAGACCTTTCAACCGCAGATAGGAACCGGTGCAACTTTGGCCGTTTCCCTCTCCCGCTGGTCGACTCCGGAAATAATGGCTCCCGGCCCAGGAGATCACATCCAGGGTGTTGCCCCCGCCGTTTGGCCCTTCGAGGGTCCATCGCATGGGGAACCCGCCCACCTCAGTGTCGGAAAAATCGTCAAAGAAAAGGACCTTGGATCCCGGGATGAAATCGAACCGGCTGTACCTTTCCTCTCCCCGAATGGTGCCTTCGGGCGAATTGAAAGCCGGTACCCCGGCAGCCGCCTCCGCGTCGGGCCGGACAGCGGTGTCCGGGTTTCCGGACGCTTCCCCCGCAAGGTTATTCTTCACCTTCCGATAAGCGCTGCCGGAAGCGGAATCCACCGCATCGTAAACGATGTCCTTTCCAGCCCCCTTTATTGCGCTGTTCAGTGTGTCGCCAAGCCATCCCGCTCCGGCTGGCCGGTAGATCAGCACAAGGATCACGAGTGTCGAAAACATTATTACTTTTTTCATCACTTCCTCCTTTTTTCGAATTCGAACCGTCGCAAATCACTGATTTCACCCCTGAGTTTGCAAGTCGCGGTCCAACCTCTTTTTAGGGGAATCCATGCAAGGGAAAAACTGTACGTCGGGTAGACTGTGGGGTCAGGGAAAGGCTGAGGTAGTGGTTCTCTGGATCGGACACAGGAAGGATATTTAACGTTACTATATGATTTGAATGACACCCTAGCAGCGTGTCGGAAAACCCCGATACGCTGCTAGATATGTTTGTCGGAAGATGATTCTTTTTATTAAAGTCGGTTGTAACTATCCGAATTGCTTGGTTTTTTTAAACATGCCATTTTCCGATAAACTCCAGCTAGGAGTCTGTATGAGGTTCTCCGACAGACTCCTAGGTGAATGGCAAAGCTTACAAAGGAGGTCAAAGGCTAACTTACCACAGTACGACCTCTTTCGCGTTCTCTCCGGTGAAATCAGGATTTTGGATCATCCCGGAAAAACCTGAGCGGCAAACCGGTACAGTGCCGTTCCCGAATATCAGAAAGTACGCACCTCATTTAAAGTGAGGCCGCCAAGAGTGCGTCAGATGCAAGGCCAGAACCCCGAGGAAACCGGCTTGTCACGCCGTAGCTTTAGCGAAGGCGGAAGACGTCCGTTGCCGGGTACTTCGAGGGTTTCCGAGGGGTGAGAACGCAGCCCGTTCGACAGGCTCAGGGTCCTCCTTCGATAAACTCAGGACGGTGAGCTTTGTCGAACCGCGAGCGAAGTCGAGGGACAGATGATGTGCTATTGGTGGCCGTTATAAAACGGTTCTCGGGCGCTTTACTCACTGAACACCTGGGCGCTAAACCTGTAAAGCTCTGCGCCAGGTTTCTCCCATGTCTTATCCGGCAGCCCCGCCTTCCTGCAGATCGCCTTGAGATACTCCCCCCTGTCCCACCCCTGCTCTCCCGGGACCTGTGGCAGGAGCACGCCGCTCCTTCCATGCCAGGTCAGGTAAAGGCCGTCCCGCCCCACCTCGACCTCCTCGACGCCGCCCACCTTCATGAAGGGCGACATCACCGAGACCTCGACCCGGATATCGGGAAGCTCTTCAGCCTTGACCGGCGTAAAGCGCATGTCCCTGCTGCACGAGGAGACCGCCATCTCCACCACGGACTGATAGAGGGGCATGGTGGGCCTCAGCTGGCCGATGCAGCCACGCAGCTCACCCCGGCGCTTCAGGGTGACAAAAGCAGCCCCTGGTTCCTTTAGTGCCGATGAGCCGGGCACGATGTCGGGACGTTTGCCGGTCCGCACGTACTGCTCCAGGGTATTCCGGGCCAGGACCAAAAGGGCCTGCTTGTCGGCCAGGGCCAGCTCCCCTGCCGGGTTCACGAAAGCGAAGGAGCCGTACCCCACCACCCTTGTCCGGTTTCCCGCGGTGTCACCGGAGTTGGAGTACCTGAGCAGTGTCCCCCCCTCGATCCCCATCTTTTCGGCGAGGTGCATGACCGTCTGCACCGGGCCCAGGCCGCACAGCTCCGATTCCCGGGTGGAACACCGGCGATATAATGTGTCGATCTCCCCGTTGCCGATGATCTTCAGGGTTCCGGTGTCTTTGATTTTGGCCGCATCGTACTCCAGATAGTGGGACATGTCGGAACTGGCCACGAAAAGGACTTTCCGGCCCCGGAACTGGCGGGCCAGTACAGTGGCGAAGGCGGTGGCAAGGTCGGGGTCCGCCGTTCCCATGACGGCAGGGACGATGGAAAAGCCCGGCTCGAGGGCCACCTGGAGGAACGGCAGCTGGACCTCCATGGAGTGCTCCCGGGTGAAAAGGGCCGGGACGTGGCTGATCCATGGGATCTGGTCGATGAGGGCCCGCACCGATTTCCTGTCGACAGGAACCTCCCCCAGCGGTGTGCGGTAGGCGTCCACATCCAGGATGGACACCCCGTTCAGGGGGGCGGTGTGGGACGGGGCCATGATGACAACGATGTCGTACTTCCTGCCCTTGAGCTCCCTGTAGGCGTACCCGGCCACCGGCCCGGAATAGACGTAACCGGCATGGGGGGCGACGAGGCCCAGGATCTCCCCCTTGACCGACGGCAGGCCGGCGCTGTCGATGCAGGAGCGCACCAGGGCTCGCAGCTTTGCCGCGTCGGCCGGGTAGAACCCGCCAGCGACAACGGGCTCAAACACTGATTTTGCGGAAGCAATGGAAGGGGTGAGGGCCAGTGGGAGGAGGCAGACCCCGGCGACGACCAGCTTCCTGTAAAAGGACGCTTCCTTCCGGCTCACGGAAGTCCTGACTTTACGAACCGACCAGCGGAATGGGACGAGTGCAATTATTGAAAGACCTGCGAACATACGAATCAGGTCCCTTCTCGATATTATCTGTATACCCTTCGTAAAGTCAGGACAGCACGAAGCGCGAAGAGCGAAGCGCGAAGGGAGGTCGCTGCTATTTCCTTTGCTTTTTTTGTCCGGATTTGACGCGTTATGTTTCATTTTAGGTTGCCCTCATGTTACTTAAGAACAAAGGGAATGATTCAATGGAAGGACTTTTTTGCAAGCTCTTCCTTGACAGGGTCGCAAAAAGTCCGATCCGGGACTTTTTGCTCAACGGAAAGGGAAAAGCGTCGTTTTCCCTTTCCTTACAAATCAATGACTTACGGTACAGGTCATTGATTTGGGCACCCCGCGCGGGGTGCGTTGATGGACTTTTTGCGAGTCCATCTTCCTTCGTTCTTCGAACTTTGCGCTTCGTGCTGCGGCCTAAAATAATCCGTAGATTTTTTGGCCGCAATATTTACACTTCCCGTCCACCACGTCGTACTTCAGGATGCGGTACCCGTGGCGGTCGATGACCATCTTCCCGCAGGAGGGACAGAAGGTGTCCTCCCCGGGGTCCCCGGGCACGTTGCCCGTGTACACGTACTTCAGCCCCGCCTCCAGGGCGGTCTCCCGTGCCCTTCTCAGGGTCTGGACGGGGGTGGGCGGAAGGTCCTTGAGCCGGTACATGGGTGAGAAGCGGGAAAAATGAAGGGGCACCTCGTCTCCCAGTTCGGACACAATCCACCGGCACATCTGGCTGATGGTGTTCATCCCGTCGTTGAGGGTGGGAACGATGAGGTTGGTCACTTCAAGGACGACACCCTCTTTCCGCATGGTGACCAGGGTGTCCAGGACGGTGCGCAGGTTCCCGAAACAGACTTCCCTGTAATATTTTTCCGTGAACCCCTTCAGGTCCACGTTGGCGCCGTCCACGATCTTGCAGAGGCGGCGGAGGGGGTCCCGGTTGATGAACCCCGCGGTGACCATGATGTTGCGGATGCCCCTTTCCCGGGCCAGGGCGGCGGTATCCTCCAGATATTCGTAAAAGATCACAGGTTCCGAATAGGTATAGGCGATGGAAGCGCAACCGGCTTTGGCAGCCAGGGTTACGGCTTTTTCCGGAGGCAGATCGGAATTGTTGAGATCCTCCGGATCGGCCTGGGATATCTCCCAATTCTGGCAGAACAGGCAGTGGAGGTTGCATCCGGCGGTGGCAACGGAAAAGGCCCCGGAGCCCGGGAGGAAATGGTACATCGGTTTCTTTTCCACAGGATCGACATGGACCGAGCACACTTTCCCGTAGACAAGGGAGTAAAGGTTCCCCCCGTCGTTGTACCGTACCCGGCAATCCCCGCGCTGGCCCTCGGCCAGGCGGCACAATTTCGGGCACAAGGTGCACTCAACGGATCTCGGTGGTATCAGCCCCAGCATCACTTTTCCTGTAATACAGCGCTCCTGTTTTACCGACGTTGCCCGATTCGATCTGATTTGAAAGACGCTGAAGATCCACGAAGGGCAGGTCCGATATCGGGTATCTGGAGGCGATCTCGCGGTGCCAGCCGACGGCCAGGGCCATGAGTACTGTGATGATCAGCAGTAACACCGCCCACCCTCCGGACAGTTCCCGAGCAGCGTGCCTGGAAACCTCGGCACGCTGCTTGAAAATTTGTCGGGAAATGCGTTTTTTCATCTTAAGTTTCTCTCGAGTTTTTTTATTACAATTTGAAACTCATTTAAAATTATGCTGGCGTGAGTCCAGTCGTTCATGGTTTTCCGACAAACGATATTCAAGAATCTATTATATCTCTTCAGCAGACTCCTGGATCGTTTCATCCCTTTTCCCCTTCCCGTGCCGGGTGGCCCTGCAATAAAGGGCCAGCAGGGTGCCCGTCGGACACAGGGTGTTGCACCAGAACCGTCTCCAGAAAATCGAAACCGCAAGTACGAATATCACCATCATCCACAGGAGGGGTGTCAGGTTGAAGGAAAAAAGGCTGAAAAAGGGCTCGATTTCCGTAAACCCTCCCATCCCGCCCCAGATACCGATACAGATCAGCAGGGCGGCAAAGGCCCGTTTAATAGCCGGCAGCCAGACGTTGACACCGGAAGGCACCCTGACCTGCATGGGTGAAAGGCGATGGAGCAGCACCTGGAGCGTCCCGAAGGGACAGACGTGGCGGCAGTAGGCCCTTCCCTGAAAAGGTGACGAGATGAGGATGTAGAGGACAAGGAGCAGCAAGGCCCAGTTGCCGGTACCGGGCAGGTTCGTCTGCAGGATGCGCGAAATAGCCGACAGGGTGAGGGGTGTGTTGAGGATCAGGCCCACTACAGCCAGGGTGAGCAGCCCCATCCCGTATCTTTTGAACCACCCGTTTCCCAAAAAGCCGGCTGTGAAAGAGAGGAGCAGGGTCACTGCGAGGAGACTCTCTTTCCAGAACGGTACCGGTCCACGCTGTCTTGCCTCCGGTTCGGGGACCTGGATGGAGTAGAGAGCCTGTGCGGCCCTGGCGGCGGAGAGCCTGACATCCTCGATGAGGGCACGGGAAGTTATCGTGGCTCCCGACACGGCGTCTAGGTCGGGGAACGGTTTTGCCATGTCGATCCCGGCAATCTCATCCAGGAGACCCGAGGTTATCACCATCTCCATGTAGTATGGGGTCTCCTTGTGGCGGAAAGGCCGAACGGCGGCGATCCGTCCGTCCGGGGTGAGGCCCACGGCGGTTCCCACCTGGCCGAGATAACCCTGTACGGAGGGGGCCAGCTCATCGGTGAGGATGACCGCACCGATTTTCTCCCCATTTCCATCGATACCTGGAAAGTGGGGCAGGGGATCGGACCGGTCCTGAAAACGCGCCCCGTCGGGAAGGGCTGACCGGAGCACCTCCACCTGAACCGGTGGTGTAGGTGTGAGCCGCTCCAAAATACCCATGACCATGGCTCCCGCCACAGCCACGGCGACCGCTCCTGTAGCCAGAGTAGTGGCTAAGGCAGCCTTGCTGGTGCCCGGTTTTTTATGGATGGGCTCTTCCGGATTCAATGGATCTCCAACAGGCAGCTAACAGCTAAAAAACAGTTATTAACGCTATTGCAGGAAAAAGCCAACTAACCACCCGAAATCCGCGATTGGTTTTGGCTGGCCTCCGGTCGGGGCATTGAGGGGGCTATTTTTTGCATGGAGCCGTGTTGCTGTTGAACTTGCCGCCCTACGTCACTCGTTGACCGTCCAGCCCCGACCGAAAGGGCGCTTTCGGCGAATTTCGGGTATGGCATCACGAACTCCGACGGACGATAACCGGCCCCGCTGCCGGGCAACGGCAGGTGACGGTCCACCAGAAAGGGAAGCCTGCTCCCTTCCGCGAACTCGCCCGGGCCAGACCGGCATGGGCTGTCATTGTGTCATGGGTCGTTTCAAGCTTGAAACGTAACTTACCACGCCAATGGGGTTTTTTTATCCCCAGAATCTCGAAAATCAATTCAATCGAGATTCTGGGGAGCGCGGTCAGCTAAAGGCCGCTCCGCCCGGCTTTATCACGCCAACGGCGTGATCGAAGGGCGCTTCGCGCCAGGGTTCAGGGGTTTTGCGGTGCGCGCCTGAGTCTTCCCCCAGGTTCAGGCTTTCTTTGTGTGCTCCGTGGTGATCGCCTTTAAGAGTCCTGGAGTGACAACACACAGGTACGCATTATTGTGATGAACCGAAATTTGATGGACTCGCAAAAAGTCCATCAACGCGCCCCGCGCGGGGCGCCCAAATCAATGACTCACACTGTAAGTCATTGATTTATAAGGAAAGGGAAAACCACGCTTTCCCCTTTCCGTGGAGCGAAAAGTCCCGGATTGGACTTTTCGCGACCCTATCAAATTTGGAATTTTACTTAAAACCGCTCCGTTTTTTGAGGAGAGGTTTTAAGTCAGCTCCAAAACCGGAAGGATGGCCTCCCTCGAGGTCAGTTCCAGGAGCTGCCGGTACTCTTCCAGGGGGATGGAATGGGTCATGAGGGCGGCCAGGGAGTCGTGGTGCAGGTCGGCAAGCTCCATGAGATGTTTCACCGCCGAGTCGAAGGCGTCCCGGCCGGCCTTGATGCTGCCGACCATGATCTGGTTGCCCATGACCATCCGGGAAAACAGGTAGCTCGCTTCCATTTCGAGGAGGTTTTCCCGGGAAAGTTTTTCGGGGGTGCCCATGAGGACCATGACGGCGTTGGGGGCCATGAACGGCATCACCCGGACAATGTAGGCCGGGTCGCCCGTGGTCTCGAAGATCTGCCCGAAGGTGTAGCCTGCCTTTTCCAGTCGTTCGATAGGAACGCGGCAGGTGTTGATGTATTCGAGTTCGAGGGGGTCGAATATTTTCGACCGCAGATCATCCGATTCCCTTCTGCAGAAAAAGGTCAACCGGTAATTGTAAAGGGACAAAAGAAATGCGGCCATGATCCCCACTGGCCCCATGCCGGTGACAAGGGCCCTGGGAGCGGTGCCCTCTAACTCGTGGTAGCAGTAAAAGTTGTACCGTCGGTTCACCTGGACCGCCTCGTGATGAGCCTTTTCCGCTATGCTCAAGGGGGTGAGGAGAAGGGCAAGATCCTCCAGGTATTCCGGGATCTTGACCAGGTATCGGCTCTTGACCACCAGAAGCTCCCGGGCAAACCCGTGTGCTCCCTTGAGACCCGAGTCGCTGTACCGTTCAGGGTGCGGGCACAGGTCGCTCCTGGCGTCGATACACCTGTCACAGTCCCGCCGGATGGTGGGGACTACGAGATCTCCCGGCTCAAGTTCACGGACCAGGGAGCCGATCTCAACCACCCTTCCTGAAGCGATGTGACCGGGGATAATGAATTTATCGCCATCCGGGAGCACGGCATCCCTGCTCTCGAGGAGCAGACGATCTCTCCGGAAAAAAGCGGTCCGGGTGATCCTCACCAGGACTTCATCCGCTTCCAGGGAAGGCACCGGCACATCGATGATGCGGACAGCCCCTTCCGCCGGGAAATAGGCGAGAGCTTTCGTGGTCTGGCTTGTCATGGCAAAGATTATAGCAGGTTCTCTGCGATTCGGCGGTTTAAGTGTCGAATCGCAGAGCTATTTACAGGATAACCTCGCATTACGGTTTTTCTCCGGAGGAGTCATACCCGAAACCAGGCCCTGGTTTCGGGTTCCCGTTGCCATTTGCCGGTGGATTCCCTAATATGGCGCAACGTCGACCTCATCTGGACCATCAATTTTTCGCCCCGGGAGGCCCGTTTGAACCTTTCAAAACGAACCGTTTTGCAGATAACCACCGTTGTGGCTGCAGCGGTATTTCTCTGGCTGGCGCCTCTCCCGGCGGTGGCCCAGGAGGTCCCCCTGACGCCGGCCCCCGGTGAATATCCTGATTCCATCGAGGTCCGTTTCGAGACCGACCCTTCCCGCCAGGTTTACTTTACCCTCGATGGTTCGGAACCCAGCATGGGCTCTCCCGTATTCAAAGATCCCATCAGGGTCGCAGACAATACCGTTATCCGTTACTTCGTGGTGTACAGGGACGGGAGCCGGGGCAGCGTCCAGGAGGCGTTCTACAGGATCCGGATGAAATCTCCGTCCGCCGATGCGTTGCGAACCGTAGCGCACCCACCGGGAGGGATCTATAACCAGAAGGTCAGGGTGTCTCTTTCTACCCGGAAGGATGCCACCATTTACTTCACCATGGACGGTTCAGACCCTTCCACCGACAGCGATATCTACCGTACATCCCTGAGCATTGCCGTGGACACCAGGCTGAAGTTCTTTGCCGTTGACAGGGACGGTTCCCGCGAGCCGATCCGGGAAGAGTCGTACATGTTCAGGCTCGCGGACCGGCTCGTGGATACGACTCCCCCCAAAGCCAGCGTCAGCCCGTTGCCCGCCAATTACAGGTCGGGCGACCTCCTCAGGCTTTTCGCAGACGAGGAAGCCGATATCTATTACTCGCTTGACGGGTCGGATCCTACAGAGATGTCGCAGCTTTACGAGGGGCCGTTCTGGCTTACCGAAAGCACACGGCTCAAATTCCTGGCGATAGACCGTGGGGGAAACCGGAGCAGGGTTTACGATGAGTTCTACAGGCTGGATCAGGAACCGCCCCTTTCAGAAGCTTATCCGGGCACAGGCTTTTACACGCCTCCCCTGACGGTCAGGATAACGGTTTCCGACGAGGAGGCCATCGTCTTCTACACCCTCAACGGTACCGAGCCTGGCGAGCAGTCTCCCGTCTACAAGGACCCTCTCGTCCTGAGGAACGATACGGTCCTGAAGTTCTTTTCCTCCGACCAGTCCGGTAACAGTGAAGATGTCCACGAGGAGACCTACCTTTTCGATGATGAAGCGCCGGTGACTGTAGCCGATCCGTTGGGTGGTGAGTACCCCCCGCCCATCAGGGTGACCCTGAGGACCGAGGAAGGCGCCCGGATCCATTATACCCTCGACGGCTACGACCCGGATACCGAAAGCCCCACCTACTTTTCCGGTTTTACATTCATCAGGCCCACTACCCTCAAGTTCTTTTCCATTGATCGTACAGGAAACATGGAGAGGATACAGACCCACAGGTATACCCTGGTCAACGGAGTCTGGCGCAAGTACGCCAGGGGTGTCTTCCTCCTCCCGAGCGTGACCGACGGCAAGACGTTCTGGATGGGGACAGAGTCCGGTCTGGCCCTGTATCGGGTCGGGTCGGGGGACAGGAGCTTCGTGGGTGATACGGAGGGACTTCTGGGGACCGTTGTCAACGATATGGTCATCGATGAGGCCGGTGACCTGTGGGCCGCCACCGACGAGGGGCTTAACCGCTTCAGGGAAGGGGAAGGGTTCGTCACTTTCACGAGGGACGAGGGGTTGCCGGCCAGGGAAGTGCTCGGCCTGGGTGTTGACCGGGACGGTTCTATCTGGGCGGGCACGGAAAAGGGGGTCGTCCGCATCAAGGACGGAGCCGTTAGGGAAAAGCTGACGGCAAAGGATGGTCTGCCCGGCGATACGGTCTTGTGCATCGCTGTGGATTACGCCGGGAACCGGTGGTTCGGGACCCGGAAAGGGCTTGCCAAATATACTCCCGCGAGGGAGTGGCATATCTTTACAAAGGAAAGCGGTATGGTCGACGACGAGATCAGGACGGTTGCCGTGGATTCAGACTGGAACACCTGGGTGGGCACTCCCAAAGGTGTTTCCGTCTACGACCGGGAAAAGTGGAAAACGTATACGAAAGAGGATGGCATTCCAGGGACCGGGATCGTTCTCATCGCCCCCGATCCGGATGGTGAGGTCTGGATCGCTACGAGGACGGGAGTGACACGCTATTCCGACGGGAAGTGGATTGTGGAGACTCCGCCATAGGAAGCTAACAGCTGCTCCGTCTTACGGGGAGTCTTTTCTTTTTGATTGTTTTCTTAGCTCTTTGTTGTCGGTTCTGCCTGCTTTTCATGTGCCGCAGCTACCGGCTTCCAGCCACAAAATAATGCCCCTCCCGGGGCATTATTTTGTGGCTTGACTTCCTCGATATATCTTCTTATAAACACACTTTATTAAACTTTTTAGCACAGTATATTAAACACCGGAAGGAGAGGCCTTGAAGATAGGCCAGAGGATCAAGCGGCTTCGCATCGCCAACGACCTGACCCAGGACGAACTTGCCCAGAGGGCCGACCTGACGAAAGGTTTTATCTCCCAGCTCGAAAGGGATCTCACATCGATCTCCATCGAGGCCCTCAGCCAGATCCTTGAAGTTCTCGGGATACCGTTGTCGGAGTTTTTCAAGGTGATGGAGCTGGGAGAGCAGAAGATCGTGTTCGGGGAAAAGGACAGGGTCGTCCTGGAGGGAGATCACGATGAAGAGACCATCGAACTCCTGATCCCCGGAGCCCAGAAGAACCTGATGGACCCTGTCCTGGTGACCATTGAACCAGGCAAGGCCTCCATCGACAGCGGGCACGAGGGGGAAGAGTTCGGCATGCTCCTTTCCGGAACGGTCCAGCTCAGGATGGAAGGAAGCAAAACCGTCCATCGGGTGCGCAAGGGAGAAAGTTTCTATTTCAAGTCTGACAGGCCGCATACGATCGAGAACCTGGGTAAAAGGACGGCGACCATCCTCTGGGTTGTGTCGCCTCCCGTTTTTCATTAATTCCGCAGCGTGTCGAAGTGCCCCGACACGCTGCTGGAGGAGACAGATCATGAAAGCATTGGGAAAGCACCTTCTCGTCGAGTTCTACAACTGCGACGCCGAAGTCCTGAATGACCTTCATCTCGTCGAGCGGTCCATGAAAGAGGCTGCCGTGAAGGCGGGATCCACTATCGTGGACGCGGTGTTCAGAAGGTTTGCCCCACACGGGATCAGCGGTGTCGTGGTCATAGCCGAGTCCCACCTGGCTATCCACACCTGGCCGGAATACAGTTACGCGGCGGTGGACCTTTTCACCTGCGGAGAAAAGGTGGACCCTTGGGTCGCTCACGACCACCTTGCGGAGGTGTTCAAGGCGGGAGATTCAGAGTGCAGGGAGATCCCGCGAGGCGAACTGCGCGTTCTGGGTGAGAATGCCTGTCACAAACCTCCCGGCAGCCTGGGGGCCATCCTTTAACCTGCTTTCCTGTTCATCACAAACAACCCGGGAGGAGTCCGCATGATCACCAGGACCCCTGATGTTTATTTCTTCGCCAGCGGCTCGTCGGAAGGGACCATGCCCCTCAACGCTTTCGACGGAGCCCTGCTCGCCTCCGGGATCGGCAACACCAACCTGGTCAAGATGAGCAGTATCGTGCCGCCGGGAGCCGAGCGCATCGAACCGGTTTCCCTGCCCCTTGGTGCCCTGGTCCCGGTCGCCTACGCCTCCATGGGCAGCAGTATCAGGGGGCAGACGATCTCTGCCGCCGTGGCTGCCGCCTTTCCGTCGGATCCGGCTATGCCCGGTCTTATCATGGAGTACAGCGCTACAGGTCCGTCTGAAGAGATCGAACAGATTTGTCGCGACATGGCGTCAGAAGGCCTGAAAATGAGAGGGCTTGAGGTCAAGCATATCGAGAGTGCCGCTGCATCCCATCACGTGGAAAATACCGGTGCGGTCTTTGCGGCGGTCGTGCTCTGGAGTTCGGAGAGGCTCAAGTGAGTATCTGGTATACGGAAAAGCATACCCCCCATTCCGGGATCACCATGGAGGTCAAAAAGACTCTCTACCACGGGGCAAGCGAGTACCAGACCCTGGACATCCTGGATACACACGAGTTCGGAAGGATGATGCTTCTGGACGGTCTGGTCATGCTCACCGAACGTGACGAGTTCGTCTACCACGAGATGCTGGCTCACATCCCCCTCAACACCCACCGGGATCCCAGGCGGGTCCTCATCATTGGCGGCGGCGATGGCGGAACGGTTCGCGAGGTGTTGAAACACCCGGAAGTGGAAGAGGTCACCCTGGTCGAGATCGACCGGATGGTGGTCGAAGCGGCCCTCGAATACCTGCCCGATATCAGCGCGGGTCTTGGCGATCCCCGGACGAGGATCGTCTACGATGACGGTGTCCGTTTCGTGGCCGAGGCGCCGCCGGGAAGCTACGATGTTATCCTGATAGATTCCACGGACCCGGTGGGTCCTGCCGAAGCCCTGTTCACGGAGGGGTTTTTCCGAAGCTGTGAGCAGGCTGTCGGCCCGGGAGGCGTTTTTGTCTCCCAGTCCGAATCGCCTTTTTATCACCTGCCGTTCATGGTCGACGTTCATGAACGGATCAGGGGGGTCTATCCGGTATCCGGCTTCTATCTGGCATCGGTGACCACCTATCCTGGAGGGACCTGGAGTTTTCTCATGGGAGCGAAAGGTGAGGATTCACTCCCGGTCTACCGCGGCAGGAAAGAGATCCTGACCAGGTACTACAACGGGGATATCCATCTGGCGAGTTTCGCCCTCCCGAGGTTCGTCCTGGATGCTCTCGGGAAGGAGATTTCCGGGAAATGACATTGCGTACGGGCCTTTCCGGTTACCTGTCCGCCGACGGGGCTGTGGACAGCTCTCATATCGTTCTCATGGGTGTGCCTTTCGACCAGACGGCCTCCTTCCGTCCGGGAGCCAGGTTTGCCCCGGGGGCCATCAGGATGTGGTCTGCTGTCCTGGAGAGCTACTGCCCCGTGTTCGATGCCGACCTGGAGGAGTTAAGCCTGGCGGATGCCGGGGACATTGTCGCTCCCGCATCCGCCTGGACCGCGGTTTCGGAATGTGTCAGAAAAACTGTAGGTGCGGCTGTGGCCGCCGGGCAATCCCCTCTCCTTATGGGGGGTGAACACCTCGTTACCCTTCCGGCGGTGGAGGGGTGTCTCGCAACCTGTCCTGACCTCGTGGTTATCCAGATGGATGCGCACATGGACCTCAGGAACGATTACGAAGGGCGGAAGCACTCCCATGCCACTGTCATGAGGAGAGTGTTCGACCTGGTGGGACCGGGGGGCCTTTGTCAGTACGGTATCCGGTCCGGAACCAGGGAAGAATGGTTTTTTTCCAGGAAGCACGGAATGCTTCTCGCCGATGCCGGTGACCTTGCCGGAATCGTCGGTCAGCGGCCTGTTTACCTCAGCGTGGACCTTGACGTCCTGGATCCTTCTGTCATGGCCGAAACCGGGACACCTGAGCCCGGCGGTCTGAGCTATCCTCAGCTGCGCGATGCCCTGATGCCCCTGAGGGGTGCCAGGATCGTTGGCGCTGACGTGGTGGAATACTGTCCGCTGGCGGGGATGGGGGGTCCGTCGGGGGCGGTGGCGGCAAAGGTGGTTCGTGATCTTGTTTTCCTGATAGCGGAAAGTTCCCATCCAAGGCCCAGGATCTAAGATCCAAGATCCAGGGCATCCCATGGGATCAGTCTGGATAGGTATGTCTTTGATTTTGTGGGGAGTGGTCTTCCGGATCCTGGATTTTAGATCCTGGATCTCAAAAGTAGTTTTTCGATCCTTTCAATCAGCTCTCCCGGTTCAAAAGGTTTGATGATGTAATCGTCGGCTCCCGAGGCGTACCCTTCCGACACCTCATCTTTCTGTGCCCCGGCGGTCAGCATGATGACCGGGATCGAGGCCGTTTCCGGTTCCTCCTTGAGCATACGGCAAACCTCGAACCCGGATAACCCGGCCATGTAGATGTCCAGGAGAACAAGGTCAGGCCTTTCCTCCCTGGCCTTTTCCATCCCCTTGCGCCCGTCCTCGCTGGAGATCACCTCGTAGTCGTCCCGGAGAATGAATCCTGTCAGGCTCCTGATATCAGGGTCATCCTCGATGACGAGGATCTTTTTTTGGGGCCGGTCGAGCATAAGGGCAGCCTTTCCACGTTATGTGCATTTTCCCCTGCGGCAAACGGGTGGAGATATTACTATCATGAACCGGTGCCATGTCAAGTGCGGCAACCATCCGGGCGGGATTTAACCTCAAGACTTCCACCCGAAAATGATATAACATCAGAAAAGTTTTATGGGCTCGTAAAATGGCTCGAAGAGGCTTTTACGAGGTTCTCTAATAGCCACTTGAATGCAGCCGATCAGGTGGAGGCTGGAAACGACCCCCGGGCCTGTCGAAGGAGGTCGGAATTTGACTGTTCCGGCCACTGGTGCTCAATGAAATGAGGTCTGGCTCGGGTGCGAATGGTCTTGAATCCCGTAAACAACATGGATCTGAACCCATGATAAAAGATCTCAGGATCCACGGCGAAGTGGGCGGCGACAAGGAGTTCTTCGCGACCTTGTCCGGCGAAGGGTTGGACGGCCGCTATTTCCACGAACTGGTGGAGAGAGAAGGCGTGGCCCACCACAGGTTTTTCCTTGGCGGCAACGAGTTCCTTCTCGGTCCGGAGACCCTTGTCCATACGGGCAATGGAGGGACCTTTTGCCCCTACATGTTCGGTGTGGATGAGCCCATTGAAGATCTGGTCAAGCAGGATGTGATCAACCGTCTGGTGGTTTTCGGCGTGCGGCACGATGATCCCGGAAAGATCATCTTTTCCGACGACACCACGGCCCGGGTCGATTACCGGCATATATTCCTGCGCGGTCATGCGGTCTTCAATTATTACTTCTTCGTCCAGTTCCTTTCCCCGGCCCCCCTGAAAAAACAGCAGGAAGAGATCCTCCGCATTCTCGGGCGTTCGTTGAAGCGGTTTCCCCTTAACAAGGATGAGGATGACTCCCGGATCGTTGACGAACTCAGGACACACTGGTCAAAGCTGGCATCGGTTTTCTTCCTCATGAAGTTCGTCAACCGTTCCCACCTGCTTTTTTACCGCAAGATCGAGGATCTGTACGCGGCGTCACAGACCATAGGCGATGAGGAGACTGCCGCCCTGGAAGACCTGGCCGCCAGCCTGGCTATCGATCCCTATTCCCAGGAACGGATGAAGATCGACGTCATGTACAGGTCCCCGGGAAACAGGCAGGTGGTTGAGGAGTACCGTTCGGTCCTCGTCCAGATCAGGGGCAGGGACGAGGTTCTCTTTGACGACCGCGCCCGCATCTCGCGGATCAGGACGGTGGCGCTTCGAAAGGGGATCCCCGTCAACCTGCTCAACTCCCTGGATGAAAAGCTCATCGGCGACCGCGAGATCCTCGCTGTTGACGAACCGGCTTACCTCGTGGAGGTCCGCGCGGTTCTGGAAGCGATCCTTATCCAGGCCAGGCAGGTTGGTGAGCGCATTGAAAAAGAGGATCTCCTCAAGCTCCTCAAGTCCAAGCTCCTTGCTCTTGAACAGCGGGAGTCGGCTTTTGACCGCATCCTCATCGAGGTGGGAAAGGAGTGCGACGAACTCAGCATGGAGACGGGCAGCACCGACAGCCTGGAGGAGTTCGGTAACATCGTCACTTTCTTCGACCGTTTCGACAACGTCTATCATACCGTGAACCGGCTCGCGTTCCACGAAGAGGAGAAACTGCCGGAAGACAAGCTGCGCAGCCTTCTCCTGAATAAAAAAATCTTCGACGAGGTCCAGGAAAACCTTTTTCATGATCTTTTCATCGTTCCGGTCATGAAGAACCTCTACCTCCCGCAGTACGGGCGGAAAAAGGTCGAATTTCTATTCGAGGGGGTCTCCAGCATTGAAACAGGCGACCGTTCCCTCCAGGATGTCACCATCTTCATGGAGGACCTTGTTCGCGAGGAACGTGAATACAGGATCGTCAAGACCGCAATGGACAGGTGGCTGAAGAAGTTCGGACGTTCTCTCAAGGGATTCGAGGAGGAAACTTCCTTTATCGCGGATGTCCGCAAGATGCTTGTCTCGAGGGGACTGGTGAGGCCGGATGTTCCGGAGATCTTCTTCCGCCAGACCCTCGAGGACCTGAAGACGGAGCGGATCTATTTCGGTTCGGTCCTTCCCCGGGCGATCAAGTCCAGGGACGCGTCAGCCAGGGACGAGTTCATCGACAGCAGCGGCATCGACATGATGAGGATCGAGGAACTGGAGAGGGAATTCCAGCAGCAGTACAGGATCAGTGACGATGTCATGGACACGGTTCGCAGCGCCGGATCCGGGGAGGGCACTTATGCTGATGGTAGGAATTGACGTCGGTTTCGGTTTCACCAAGGCCACGGACGGTGAGACTACCGTCTTGTTCAAGTCGATAATAGGTGAGCCTCAGCCGAGGTCCATGGACGAGAACTTTTTTTCGGGGGAAGGTGTTTCCGGCCTGCACATGAGCCTGGGGGACCGCTCTTTTTTCGTGGGGGATCTTGCCGAGTCGGAGTCCCGGGTCCGGCAGTTCACCCTCGATCAGGCACAGATGGTCACCCAGCAGTTCAAGACCCTCGCTCTGGCCGGGCTGGCCAAGATCGCCCCGAGCAGGGTCCCGGTTAACGTCGTGACCGGCCTTCCCGTGGGCTACTACATGGAGTACAAGGACAAGCTGACGGCTGCCCTTTCCGGTGAACATGAACTGAAGGTTCACAACGGCTCTGAAAGCCGGGAGATGGCACTGTCCGTCAACCGCGTGAAGGTGATCCCCCAGCCTTATGGCAGCCTCGTCGACTACCTTTTCCGTGAGGACGGTACCCTCCTGAGACCGGACATGGCCCGGCAGAAGATAGGGGTCGTCGATATCGGGTTCAAAACAACCGATTTTACCGTATGCAAGGGGCTCAGGCACTCCGAGAGGGGCAGCCGGACAACCGATACCGGCATCTCCAAGGGGTTCCAGTTCATCTCCGAGGCTCTCAACGAGATGAGCGGTGTGAACGTTGAGATCTACCGGCTATACGACGCTGTCCGGGAGGGAAGTATCAAGATCAGGGGGGCCGAATACGACCTGACCAAGGTCAAGAACGAGGTGTTCGGCAGGCTGGCGACGGCCGTTGTGAGCGACATGGAGAGGATCTGGGTCGATGACTGGGACCTGGATGTGGTCCTTCTCGCCGGCGGAGGGGGAGAGGCCCTCTTCGAATATCTTCAGCCCCTGATCCGCGGAGAACTGGCGCTCCTCAAGACACAGGATGATCCCCGACTGGGAAACGTGTCGGGTTACGTCAAGTACGGCCGTTACTATTATGACGGACCACCTGAAAGGGAGGCTTGATGAAAGGCAAAAGTTACCTGTCTCTGGCCATTCTGTTTGCTCTCCTGGCAGTTCTGGCCTGGCTCTGGCCCATCGATCGGACTCCTCCCCAGGTCCAGATCCAGCCCGTTCCGGGAAAGTACCACGAGGTCATATCCGTCGTCTTGTCCAGTGAACCGGGAGCATCGGTCTTCATCGCACTGGATGATGGGCAGCCCATGCCATACCTTTCCCCTGTTCGGATCAAGCGGGACACAAGGGTGGGCTATTTCGCCGAGGACAGGTTCGGTAACAGGTCAACTGTCCAGTCTGCCAGTTACGCCGTCCGCCTTGACACAGAACCGCCTGTGACCACGGCCCTGCCGTCAGGAGGGAAGTTCTTCCACCCCGTGTCCGTTCGGCTCAAGTCCGAGGAGGGAGCCGTCATCTCCTACACGACAGACGGCACCGAACCCGGCCCCGGATCATCGACTTACACTTCCCCCGTAGCCATGAGAAGGGACACGACCCTGCGTTTCTTCGCTACGGACGAAGCGGGCAACCGGGAAGAGGCCCGCAAGGAAACGTACCTCATCACCCTCGATTCCACAAAGCCCGTGACCCTCGCGGAACCGTCAGGTGGGCTTTTCAATTCTCCCGTCACGGTGTCCCTGTCCGGCGAAGAGGGCACTACCATCCACTTCACCATCAACGGCAGCAGGCCGTCCACAGGTTCGCCGCGGTACTCCGGCCCGCTGCAGTTCGTCCGCAGCGGTGTCCTGCGGTTCTTCGCCATCGACGAGGCAGGCAACCGGGAAGATGTGCGCGAGGAGAACTACGTCATTGACAGCCAGCCTCCCACTGTGATTGCCAAGCCGCCGGCAGGAGCGTTCGGAAAACCGACCGTGGTCACACTGACCTCCAGCGAAAGGGGACAGATCCATTACGAGATGGATGGCCGGGAGGCCACGCTGTCCTCCCCTGTTTACCGGTCCCCCCTCAGGCTGGCAGCGGATACTGTGGTTTCTTTTATGGCCGTGGATGCCGCCGGGAACCGAAGTCCCGTTGTGACGGCCCAATATGTCATCGACACGCAGCCCCCAACCGTCCAGCCCCGTCCCCCGGGGGGTGACTATTCGGGCAGGATCAGGGTCAAGATAGAGGCGTCTGAACCGGCGGAGATCTTCTACACCCTTGACGGCACCACTCCTTCCGACAGGTCGTCCCCTTACCAGGGTCCGATAACCATCGAGAAAAATACAGTTCTGACCTATCTCGCAGTGGACAGGGTCGGTAACCGGAGCCAGCCCCGGAGCCAGGAATACGTTCTGGACAGCACACCGCCGGATACCGCCGCACAGCCGCCTGGAGGCACTTTCTCGGGCGAGGTCACAGTCAGTCTTGTCGGTGAAGAGGGTGCTGTGATCCGGTACACTACAGACGGGATCTCACCCACAGAAGCTTCCCCGAGATACCGGGGTCCCGTCCGTATCACAAAGGATACGGTCCTCAAGTTCTACGGGACCGACGATTCAGGCAACCGTGAGGAGATCCAGGTCGAGCGGTACAGCTTCGACACGACGCCGCCCTCCACACGCATCGAGCCGGACCCCGGTTACTTCAACCGTCCGGTGAGCGTCACCCTCGTTTCGGAGAAGCAGGGCACCATATTTGTCCGCCGGGCCGGGGTGAACGATTTTACAGCCTATGCGGGACCTTTTGTGGTAGACCGCACGGAGAAGCTCTCCTATTATTCGGTGGATAGCGCCGGGAACAAGGAGCCGGCTCAGGTCGCTGAATATTTCATCGACACGATAGCGCCGTTTACGTTGCCATTTCCTGCTCCCGGGGAATACAACCCACCCATTATCCTGGAGTTGAAATCCGAGGAGGGCGCAAGGATTCGCTATACCCTGGACGGTTCGCAGCCGTCAGACCAGGCACCCGCCTACACAAAGCCCCTCTCTCTCAACGACGATATCACGGTGAAATATTTCGCTGTGGACAAGGCGGGAAATCGGGAGAAGGTAAAAACGGCAGCGTACCGGCTCTCCAGCGGGATCTGGCGGGACAATTCCAACGGCGTTTTCATCCACCCAAGTGTCATCCAGGGTGACTACCTGTGGGTCGGCGGAACGGAGGGGCTTTTCAGGGTGGATATCGAAAGCAAAAGCCGTAAGAACTACACCTCCGCCAAGGGCCTCATAAGTAACACGGTCAAGGCGCTTGCGGTTGATCGCCTCGGTTTCATCTGGTTGGGAACCGACCGCGGAGTTTCCCAGTTCGACGGGAAGAACAACTGGGTGACATACGATTACAGTGACGGTCTTCCAAGCAATGTGATCAATTCGGTGTACGTCGACCCTCTCGACAACATCTGGTTCGGTACGGACAAGGGACTGGCTCTTTATGACCGAAGCAAGTTCACCGTGCGGACAATGCAGCAGGGGCTGCCCAGCAACAACGTGACCTCCATGACGATGGACGCCAACGGCGTGTTCTGGATCGGGACGGATGCCGGTCTCCTGAGACAGGAAGGGAAAAAGACCCGGATTTTCACTACCGCTGACGGCCTGCCCTCCGACCATGTCCTGTCAGTGGCTGTGGATGGACGCTGGAACGTCTGGGTGGGGACCCTTGGGCAGGGAACGGCCCGGTTCGACGGCAGCAAGTGGGTCCGTTTCTCGGATGCCCAGGGGATGCCCAAAGTGACGGTCAACGTGGTGGCCCTGGATCTTGCCGACAACAAGTGGTTCGGGACCGAGGCAGGAGTGTACAAGTTCGACGGCCGGACTTTTACGAAATCGACTACCGAGATTTACAGGTAAGTCAAGTTAACAGTTCACGGTATACGGTTTACAGTCAGAGCGTGTTTGTTAAAAGAAAACAACGGTGAACAGTAAACTGTAAACCATTAACTGTCGCGGGAGGCGCGTTTGAAACTCACATGCCCCACCTGTAACACGAGCTACAGGATCGCCGACGAGAAAATCCCCCCCTCGGGGGCAAGGGCGAACTGCCCCAACTGCGGCCAGGTCATCCTTATCCCTCCCAGGGGAAGCAGCCCGGGTGCCTCGGTTCCCCTGACCAGGTCGTCTGGTGCCGATTTCGGCCAGACCATTGCTTACGATTTCTCCGAGGTCGACCAGAGCGGCTCAGAAGTGTCAGCGCTTCTGGAAGAGGTGTCAGGAACCGACCCGTTCATCCGGGGGGAGGACGAAGCGCTTTTCAGGGATGTCCAGACGGGAGAAGAGTTCCTTCTCACGGCGCCCCGGGTTACGGTGGGGCGGACCGGTAACGACATCAACCTGAACGATCCCGAAGTCTCCCGTCGGCATTGCCATGTCCGGGTTTTCGGGGACCGTTTTGTTATCGAGGACCTTGGGAGCACCAACGGGACCTTTTACCAGGGAAAAAGGGTCATGACCGTAAAGCTTGGAACCGGAGACCGCTTCACGGTGGGCAACACCACCCTGGAGACCGTGATCAGAGGGAAGATTGATGGCCTCGAATAGAGTTCATCAATCGGGTTATGCGCAAAGCGTGCATCCTTGGGTGGGGGTCAGAATAGTCAATCTTCCCTGTTTTTCCTCCCCCTTGATGGGGAAGGACCAGAGGTAGTCACGCCGATGGCGTGATTACTCCGACCCTCTCCCACGCCGTGGAGAGGGACAGTGAGGAGAAGAACGGCTACATTAGCCCCGTCTCGTAAAATGGTTCGAAGAAACGTTTTTCGAGGGGATAAGAACAGATCGAGGAGGGTGGGTTGGTCGAGAAAAAGAACCTCATGGACAGGACAGGTTTCATGCCGCCCGGTTCGGCAGATCAGTTCAGTCCCCCCGGCCAGATTTCCAGGGGCCTCGTTTTCTCCTTGAGATGGAAGGTGGCACTATCTTTTTCCGTTCTGCTTTTCCTTGTAACCGGTCTCGTTTTCCTGGCTCTCCTCCGTTACCAGTGGGTTTTCCTGGCCCGCGAAGGGGACAAGAGAGCCCGCTCCCTTGCCGCAAACCTGGCAGTCAACGCGCGCGATCCTCTTCTCGCGCAGGACGATCTGAGGTTCGGGCCCATCGTTGAGTCAGTCACCCTCGACAGGGATGTCTCCTACGCCTACCTCACCGATCATCAGGGCAAGATCCTTTACCATTCCAACCCCGCACGGACGGGAGAGGTGCTGGATCAAGGGGTCTCCCACCCCGGGACGGATATCATCCAGTCATCGATGCCCATTATGGTCGAAGATGTGCGGGTGGGAACAGCGGTGGTCGCCCTGGGCGCCGGCCACATCCGGCAAGCGATGAGGAGCACCGCCATCGGGCTGCTTTTCCCGCTGAGCCTGGGGACCGCGTTTGGTGTTGTGGGGACCTTTTTCCTTACAGGGGTTCACGTCAAAAGAGTGGAGAGGCTGGAGGAAGCAGTGAGGGCACTTGGATCGGGGGATCTGACCGTCCGGGTGCAGGACATCAGCCATGATGAGGTCGGCCGTCTTTCGAGGCACTTTAACGAGATGGTCGGCCAGCTGCATACCGCAAGACGCCAGATCGAGCGCAATTTCAAGGAGACCATAAGCGCTCTGGCCGCTGCTGTGGAAGCCAAGGATGCTTATACAAGAGGTCATTGTGACAGGGTGGGGCGGATCTCTGTCGCCATGGGTGAGCGCCTGGATATGGACGAGGTCCAGCTCGGGGAACTGGAGCTGGCGGCCATCCTCCACGACGTCGGCAAGATAGGGGTCGAGGCGGGTGTCGTGGGAAAGGTCGGCCCCCTCACCGCTGGAGAGACCCTCCAGATGAAGGGCCATCCCGAGATCGGAGCCAGGATCCTCAACCCCCTGTCATCCCTGCACAAGGTCGGACTGTATGTCCGGCACCACCACGAACATTTCGACGGGTCCGGTTATCCTGACGGTTTAAAGGCAGATGAGATCCCCCTGCCTGCCCGCATCATCCTCCTGGTCGACGCCTTCGATGCCATGACTACGACAAGGCCGTACCGGAAGGCTCTTACCAAGGCCCAAGCGTTGTTCCGGATCGATGAGGGAAAGGGAAAACAGTTCGACCCCCATCTTGTGGAGCTTTTCAGTCAGCTCGACGGCGAGGGGATCGTTGAGGACATATGCCGGGAGGTGGGATGAGCCAGAAGCTGCTGATCGCGGCGGTGGCGGCCGTCTTCCTTCTCTCGGCAACGGGTTGCGCCCTCGTTGGCGCCGGTGCGGGACGCCGGTCAGAGTGCAGCCGCATCTTGACCCTCTCCCGCACTGGTGAGCACAAGCCTGCCGCCGATGCCTACGACGAACTGGTGCGGTCTGACCGGACATGCCAGGAGAATATTGCCCAGAGGGTCTCTTACTCCCGCTCCAAGGTGGATCGTGCCGACAACTTTGTCCGGAAAGCTTTCAAGAGAAGGAAAGAGGGGAACCTCCTCTCGGCCCGGGCCAACCTGGAAAAGGCCCTCCAGATCTACCCCAGATATTACTGGGTCCAGAACCTCATGAAAAACCTGGACAATGTCATTGAGGCAGGGATCAACGGCCTGAAGGGTGAAGCCCAGTACCTGGAATCGCTTGGGGACCTTGACGGCGCCCTGAAACGGATCGGTGAGGCACAGGCGCTGGCGCCTGATGACAAGGCGCTTCAAGCCGAGGCCGACAGGCTCCAGGTTGCCATGGGGGAAGCCCGCCAGGAGCTCGACGTCAGGAAGGTCCTGGCCCAGGCCGAGGAGCATATGAAGGCCGGCCGGTTCGATGATGCCGAAAAGCTCCTTACCGAGAGCGGCGCCTCTACAAGCCTCGGGACCCGGGGGGAGGAGATGCTCGAGCAGGTTGGCCGGCGAAGGCTCGATCTCGTCGCCCAGAGGTTCTTGGTTGCCCGTGAGGCCGAGCAGAAGGGCGACATCGATGTGGCCGCCGGTCATGTCCGTTACGTTCTCGTCCTTTCAAGGCCGGATGACGGTACCACTCCCGAAGTAGTGGAGTTTGCAAGGCTCCTGGGCGTGAAGCTTTTTTCAGCCGGCAAACTCGTCAAGGCAAGGGATGTGTGGGAGGCAGCCTATGACCTTGATCCTGGAAACAAAAAGCTGGGAACCTACCTGAAGGAAGTGGATGCGCGCCTTGAGAGCCTGGAAAGGATCAAAGGGGAAGACGGTGGCGCAAATTAAGGGAGGGCGCGATGAACTCCTGCGGTCGGTACGAGAGATACTGGCGGGGTACGGCCGGGACTACGCCATCGGGGCCATCCGCGGCCTGGCAGTCCGGAACATGCTCTCCGTGACCCTCCCCGAGGCCACGCCCGGTTTTTATCCCATCGTGAAGGTCCACGATATGGCGTTAAGGGAGCTGGAAGAGGTTTTCTACGGGTACCTCCAGGATAAAGACGACGGGGACCGGGAAACCATCGTCGCCCTGTTCGTGGCCGAAAAGGTCTGGGAATAGTGATCCATAACCCGCTGCCCAAACGCAATACCCACCTGAGGGACCGGCCCCGGGTCCGTTCCCGTTATCTCGTGCTGGCTGTTCTCGGTCTTGGCGTTCTGTGTGTGAGCAGGCCGGCCTTTTCTCCCCAGGCCCGTATCATGCAGCCTTCCGGCCCCCTTATCACCGACGTTGTAGCCGGGGAGGCTCCCTCCGCCGCCGAACCGGAACCCGTCATATCGGTGACGAACAAGGTGGTCCGCAGAGGAGACACTCTTTACGACATCCTCAAGGCCGACGGTGTTCCGGATCCTGAGATCCTCCAGATCGCCGGGACCAGGGTCGATGGCATCAGGCCGTCGAGTCTCGTGGCCGGTCGAACCTACCGGCTCCATTACGAAGAGGAGCAGCTTGTCGAATATCAGTACGAACCGGATGACATGAGGTTCATAAGGGTGGCGTTCGGTGAGGGAGACCCGGTGATCTCGATCGAACCCATACCGTATGAAATCGTCCGGGAGCCCATCTCCGGGGTTATCGAGGATTCCCTGTTCGCCGCGGTGGAATCCATCGGTGAGAAGCCGGCCCTGGCTATGGACCTCGCAGATATATTCGCGTGGCAGGTGGATTTTTTCAGGGACTTGAGGAACGGAGATTCCTTTGCGGTTGTGGTCGACAAATACTACCGGGACGGTGAATTCGTCAGGTACGGAAGGATCGAGGCCGCCAGGTTCGTCAACAACAAAACCACTCACAGGGCGTTCCTTTACAGTCCGGGGAGCGGGCTGGAAGATTATTTCGATGAGGAAGGGGGCAGCCTCAGAAAACAGTTCCTCAAGGTACCCCTCCGGTTCCAAAGGATCAGTTCCGGGTTCTCCGCCCGTCGGCTTCATCCTGTGACCGGCAAGGTAGTGCCCCACCTGGGTGTGGATTACGCGGCACCCACCGGGACACCGATCATGTCTATCGGTGACGGGAAGGTGGTCATGATAAAGCGGGATGAAGCCAACGGCCGGATCATCAAGATCCGGCACAACTCGGTGTACTCCTCAGCCTATGCCCATATGAACAGCTTCGCGTCAGGTATGAAAGTGGGCACCCAGGTGCGGCAGGGGCAGGTCATCGGGTACGTCGGGAGCTCCGGGCGCGCAACCGGCCCTCACCTTCACTTCGCCATGTACCGGAACAACAAATATGTGGACCCCCGGAGGATCAGCGTACCGAGAGCCACAAGTGTGCCAGGGGCGGATCTTGAACAGTTCAAGGCCGTTGTCCGGGAACTTGATCAGCAGCTTCCGGGTGGTCTTGCCGGGCAGGTCGCTGAAAACGGGGGAGATGCTGATGTCCTTCGTTGACCAGATCCTTTCCTTCGACAAGGAGAACCTTCTCGACATCCTTCACTACCTGGTCAAGGAGGTGACCCTGAGAACCGGGGTACCCTCGATCCGTGTCTACCTGGAGGATATGCGGGAGGGCGCTCTCCTGTGCCTTTACACGCCGGAGGGAGAACTGGAGAGGAAGGGAGCCCGTATCCCTATCCAGAGACGGGAGAACCCCCTCGTCCGGTCGTTCCTGGAATCGAAGATCGTGACGGATGCCCCCCTCGGGGAGGGCAGTGACGAACTCCACCGGGAGTGGTACGAACGGCGCGGCCTGTCTGTGGCGACGGTTTTCCCCCTCGTGGATGCAGGCAACTGCATCGGTGCCCTGACCGTGGACGCCGCCGAGAGTCATGCCCTCTTGTCGGACATGAAGCAGGAACTGCGGCAGCTCCTCAATAGGATCATGCCCATTCTCGCCAGGGCCCACCGGTTCAACAGGCGGATCATGCTCAGCCGGCAGCTGGACCGGTCCAGGAAAAGGGATGCCGCCAGGATACTTCTCAAAGGTGCCTTCGAGATCGACCTTGCCATCGATATGACATCGGTCCTGATATCGGCGCAGTCTCCGGTGCCCGAAGTCCTCAAGCGGGAGAGAGGGGGGTACATGGAGATCCTGGCTGCCGCCTCCCGGGACCCGTCGGATCTCCAGATCTACGAGACCCTCGAGAGAATCAGCCTCCTCGAGGGCAAAAGCCTCCTTTCCCGCCTGGTCATGCCCGATGGCGACCGCGTCCTCCGGCGCCCGGGTGCCCCCCAGGTCCTTTTTTTCGAGGATATCCTGGCAGAGGAGTTCGAGCGGTGGGAGGTGTTCAAGAGGCTTTCCCTGCGCACCCTCCTCATGATCCCCGTCTCCGGGGAGGGGGGCGAGGTGACTTGCGTCATCAACTATTTTACGAAGCGCCCCCACAGGTTCACCGAGCCGGAACTCAAACTCCTCATGAGCCATTCGAGTTCCCTGGCGGCAGGTATCACTGACTTCGCGGTGGGACACCTCGAAATACGTGTCCTTTCGGAGATCGAGGAGCTTCTCGCCGAGGACGCTCCCATGCCGGTCTTCCTGGGCAAGGTCGCCTCCCGCGCTGTGGAGTTGGTAGGCGCCGAATCGGGCTCCATCGCTTTGGTGACCGAACGGAACCAGGAGAAGTGGCTTGTCGTCGATGACGCCGAAGGGCGGCTGGTGGGGGGCAAATCCCGTGACTGGAGAAAGGCGAAGATCCCCGATCTGAGGGTGGGTGGTGAGGAACTCCCTGCCGAGGAACGCTCTCTGACGGGGTATGTGGCTTTCACGGGAAAACCGTACCTTTGTCCGGATACGGATGCCGAAACGGCCAGGGGAGGGTTCTACCGGAACCTTGCCGCTGACGTGGCTTCGGAACTCGCGGTCCCCATCAGGTTAGGTGAATCGGTCCTCGGAGTGGTCAACCTGGACAGCCACCGTCGGGCCTATTTCACTGTCGAACACCAGCGCATCCTCCTTCTCATATCCCGCCTCATCGCCAACCGCATCGCCGACCATCTGAAGATCAGTGAACTCGAGGGAAAGGTGGCGAGGCTGCGCAAGGAGGTCTCCTACAAGGACCCCGGTGTCAGTTCCTACCTGCTCGGGAATATCATCGGCAAGAGCGCCCACTCGCAGCTCCTGGTCAAGCGGATCAGCAGGCTGGCCGAACCTTTGACCAACAGGCTCCTTAACTGGAGCCGCGGTAAAGAGAAGGAACTGGAGCTGGGGCTGCCGACCCTTCTCATAACGGGGGAGACGGGGGCCGGCAAGGAGTTCGTGTTCAACAACCTGTACAGCCTGGTCAACGAAAAGTTCAGAAAGTTGGGCGGGGGTGCTTTGGAACTGCCCCTGCGCAAAACCAATATCGCCGCTTTCAGTGGAGATCTCACCTTTACTGAACTGTTCGGGCACCAGAAGGGGGCCTATACAGGTGCCCATGTCGACCGGACGGGAATCCTCGAGGAGGCGGACGGAGGGGTGGTCTTCCTCGATGAGATCGGCGACGCTGATCTCAAGACCCAGGTCCAGCTGCTGCGCTTCCTGGATTCGGGAGAGTTTTCACGGCTGGGAGGAACCAAGGTCCGGCTCAGCAGGGTCGTTTTTGTCGCCGCCACCAACCGGGACCTGGCAAGGGAGATCGCAAGGGGTGCCTTCCGGGAGGATCTTTACCATCGGCTCAGCGAGATGACCCTCCGGGTTCCCTCCCTCAGGGACAGGCGGGAGGACATCCCCGATCTGGCCAAACACTTCCTGGGTCGTCTCCATGCGAGTTATTCAGCCGGGGGCGCGCCGCCCGTCATCACGCCGGAGGCCGAGGAGTTTATCTCCCATCTCGACTTCCCCGGAAATATCCGCCAGCTTGTGACCATCCTGCAGGGAGCTCTCTTCGAAAGCGATGACGGGATCGTGGGGGTGGACGAGATCCAGAGGTTTCTTTCCCTCTCCACCCTTGACGGCAAGAATGTCCAGGGAGACGCCGCGGCGATCTACGGGCAGATCCGCAAGGGAGCGGGCGATTTCTGGGAGCTCGTCCACATCCCATTCATGTCCCGGGACCTGACTCGCGGGACTGTCCTGGAAATTTACAGGCTGGCCCTTGCCGAGGGGGGAGGGGTGAGAGGGGCCGCCCGCCATCTCGGCGCCCTGCCTGCAGACAGCCGCGAGGAGGGGGAGGCGATGACCAGGTTCAGGAATTTCATGTACAAGACCGTGGGGTTAAAAAAAGAATGGGGAAGGGGGAATAGGGAATAGGGAAGGGAGAAATCGGAACAGGGAATGAGGAATAGGGAATAGGGAAGAAAAGCATGGGTGTCGTTCTTTTTCTCTTCTTCCACCTTCTACCTTCTACCTTCCACATTCCATATTCCCTCAATCTCCTTCCAGGGAGGAAGGAAAGATTGAGGAAAAGGGACAAAGGCATGCTTGCAGCGACCGTTATATTCGCCGTCCTGGCGGCAATCCTGCTGGCTATCGGTTATTATCGCGGTGAGGGCCAGCACATCGCGGGCCTCAAGGCGGGGTTTACCATCCTTGTCCAGATCCTGCCTCTTCTCATCCTCGCGTTCATTGTGGCCGGAATGGTGCAGGTTCTGTTGCCCCGGGAGGTTGTGGCTTCCTGGGTGGGAGCGGAATCCGGATGGAGGGGGATCGTTATCGGCACGGCTGCGGGAAGCCTGACTCCGGGAGGACCCTTCGTGTCCCTTCCCATGGTGGCCGGTTTTTTCCGGGCCGGGGCAGGAGTGGGCACCATGGTGGCCTACATCACGGCCTGGTCCCTCCTTTCTGTCGCCCGCCTTCCCATGGAGGTCGGGATCCTCGGTTGGCGCTTCACGGCCGTCCGCATCGCCTGCACCTGGTTCATGGCGCCGTTAGCCGGGATTCTCGCCAACACGTTCTTCAGGAGCGGATAGTAATTAATACTTAGGGAAATCCCCCGGCTTTGCAGGGGGTACATGACTTCCTGAACCATGAACTGTAAACTGTAAACTGTAAACTTCCCCCTGGAGGTATTCCCTATGCCCGAAGATCGCAAAGCCATCATCCACATTGACCCGGCCGAAGAAACCGGCCGCTATGCGAACGCCGCCACCATCATGCACTCGACGACTGAATTCATCGTCGATTTTATCATGCTCCTGCCCGGAGATCGGCGGAAGGTGGTCTCCAGGATCGTCACCTCTCCGGCTCACGCAAAGCAGCTTGCCACCGCTCTTGCCGAAAATGTGGCGAGGTTCGAAAAGATCTACGGTCAGATAGAGGTCGCCAGGGCAGAGGTAGAGTTTTCGGGGAGTATGAATTAAGGGCAGTACGAGGTACTAAGTACTTAGAGCTAAGGGATTTCCTGAATTCTGGTGCATGGATATTTCTTGGCACCCAGCACCCAGCACCAAGTACATAGTACTTAGTTCTGCTTTTCCCCACATACCTTCGTCACGACCCCGTTGCCCCCGGCTTCCTTGGCCTCGTACATCGCCTCGTCGGCGGTGCGGAGAACCTGTTCGACGTTCTCGCAGGAACTCATGAGGGCCAGCCCCACACTGAAAGTCAACTCTCCGGGGGTTTGCCGGGCCAGTTTTGTCAGCACCCTGTCCAGGGTCTTGACCGCCTGGGGCAAGTCGGTCTCCGGCAGGATGAGGGTGAACTCGTCACCTCCGTAACGGTATGCGCTGTCAACTCCCTTTCGTATGGAGTTCAACAGAATATTCGCGATCTCGCCAAGAGCCTTATCCCCCATGAGGTGACCATAGGTGTCGTTGTAAGCCTTGAAGTTGTCAAGGTCCAGAAGGGCGACCGTGAGATCCTTGCCTGTCCTTGAGGATCTGCGAATTTCCCGCCCCAGGTTTTCGTACATGAACCTCTGATTATACAGGCCTGTTACGTGGTCGGTCCGGGACATGGAAAGGAGGGCCTTTGCCTGGTGGGCCTGTGAAATGGCACGGTCCAGGTAGACTTCCGTGTTCCACCGGTCAATGTTCCTGGGAAAAGCGTCGTAGGCGCCCATGCGGATGAGGGCTGCGTCCCTGCTTCCACGCCCCCCGCGGTGAAGGGCGACCAGCGGTGAGGCATTATGGATCGTTCGGCAATATTCGAAGAACCCCATGATGTCCCCGTGCTCAATGTCGGCATCGATGAGGATGAGATCCCATTCCTGATCACAACTACCGGTCCCGGAAGCAGGGATCTTGTCGGACAGCCGGCACTGTACGTTTCGGCTTTGAAGGTATGCAAGGATCGATTCGGTTCCTTCGCCGGGCTCAAGGACACATAATGCCTGAAGCTCTTTGTCTCGTCGATCACTCATTATCAATAAATCTCCGTCATTTGCCACCAGTAACGACCGTGATAGCGTAAGCCAAGGTGCCATAAAAGACAACTTTTTACTGTGTATCTGTCGGAAAGCTGTCATGAATAAGCCGGTGTCCTCAAAATGTAAGGTTCTCATAGAAAAACTCGTATCCGGTGGTGATGGACTGGGCCACCTGGATGGCTACCCTGTTTTTGTTCCTTTAACAGCTCCAGGCGATGTCGTCATCCCGAAGGAGGTTCGAAAGGCGCGCGGGGTCCTTTTCGCCCGGGACAGCTCTGTCATCAGCCGGTCAGGTGAAAGACGGGAAGCGCCGTGCCCGTGGTTCGGGAAATGCGGCGGTTGCCAGTGGATGCATCTGCCCTACCCTGCCCAGCTTCAGTGGAAGAGGACCGTTTATTCGGAGACGGTGGGGAGGATCGCCGGTTTGCCGGAGGTGGTTCCGGTTAAAGTCCACAGCTCTCCCGCCGAGTTCGGCTACCGGCATCGGATCAGGCTCAAGTACGATGGGAAGCGGTTCGGTTTTTACCGGAGAAGTTCAAGGGCCGTGGTCTCGTGGGAGAAGTGCCTGCTGCTGCCCGATCTCCTGAACCGGACCGTTGAGGTCCTTCGCGAGGCCCTGGACGGGAGAGGTGTGGATGGGCGCTTGAGGGACCTGGAGCTAGCGGCGGACCCGGCGGCAGAAAGCATGACCGCCATGTGGGTCTTCGAACCGGGCCGCCGCCGGTCGATGGGATCTGCGGTCCTCGATAACGTTGAATCCGCCCTCCTTTCTGCCGGTATCCCTCTCGCAGGCCAGGGGGTCAGTATCGCGAACAGGGGAAAGGTCGTTGCGGACAGGGGGGGCGGTCTGCATTTCAAGGTGCGCGGGAAACCAGTGAAGGCCTCTCCGGGGACGTTTCTCCAGGTCAATCCGGCTGTGAACGAGATCCTGGTGGAGAGGGTCGAGCATCACCTCGGACCCGGCGATGGACGCCTCCTCCTGGATCTTTACTGCGGCAACGGCAACTTGAGCATACCGGCGGCCGCCGCGGGGTTCAGGGTCCTCGGTGTGGAATCTTCCCCCGGTGCGGTCAGGGATGCCATGGATGCCGCTCCTGATGGGTGCCGGTTCGTAACTGCGGATGCGGCAGAGTACCTGTCAGGCTCCTTCGATCGGTGGGACGTGGTCGTGGCGGATCCTCCCCGTACGGGGCTCCCCGCTCCGCTGGTAGAAAAGCTCGCAAGGATCTCCCCCCCGCTAATCGTATATGTTTCGTGCGAACCTGCGACCCTAGCTCGCGACCTTGCGCGCCTGACAGCGGCGGGTTACGGTATCCGGACCATGGAACTTCTGGATATGTTCCCACAGACATCCCATGTCGAATCGATCACCGTACTGGAGCTGGGGCTGTGACCTCCGCCCGGAGCAGTGATCCGCGGAATACCTTCTCGGCAAGTGCCGACAGATATCTTTCGAGTTCCGATCATGGAACGGGACCGGACCTTGCCCTTATCCGGAAGGTGGCGTATGAGCATTGCCCGGCATTGACCGTGGATGTCGCGACGGGAGCCGGACATGCGTTAAGAGCGGCGGCTCCCCTGTCGGGCCGCTGCATTGGGCTGGACCTGACCATGGAGATGCTCCAGGTGACGAGGACACACCTTGCCGGGATCGGGATCACGGACCTGATGCTGGTCCAGTCGTCGGCCGAGAACCTGCCCCTGGCAGCGTGTCGGAAAACCTCTTGACACGCTGCTGTAGGTTTTTCGGAAAGCCCTTTTTTGGGTCTTTTCTTGAAAACAAGAGCATTAAACCGGTAAATAACTCCGGTGAATTACCAAATGTGCCATATATTTGTTTTTTTCGGTCTAAATGCTACTTCCGAAAAACTATATCTAGGAGCCTGCATGGGGTTCTCCGACAGGCTCCTAGGTAACGGTTGTATCCAGCTTCTGACCTGCCGCGTCGCGCCACATCATTTCCCCTCCCTGAAAAATTTCCTGCGCGAGGTCAGGCGTGTCCTGGCCAGGGATGGCTGTGCCGTGATCATCGACAGTATCGTTCCAGATGACCCGGAATGTGACAGGTTCCTCAACGAGGTGGAGCGACAGCGTGATCCGAGTCACGTCAGGTCGGATACGGTCAATGGGTGGGCAGGGTTGATCGCCCAGGCTGGTCTGGAGGTCGTCTCTTTTGATCTGTTCAGCCGTACCCATCCCTTCGAGGAGTGGGCACGGAGGGTCGGACTGGAAGATAAAGGTGTGAAGGCTCTGGAGGAAAGGTTTCTCGAGGCCTCACCCGGCATCGGAAAGCAGCTCCAGGTCGAGGTTGTGGATGGAAGAGTGCAAAGCTACACAGATGAGAAGGGGATGTGGGTGCTGAGAAAAGTAATCAGTAGGCAGTAATCAGTATCCGGTAGGCATTGATCAGTAAAGGTAATAAGACCCGGTCGCCAACGGCAACCGGGTCTTTGCTTTTTCTACTGACCTCTGTTTACTGACTACTGGATACTTTTATTAAAGCAGTTGTTCGTTTACCACGATCTGGTCCGCCATCTCATCCTTGAGGGCCTGGATGTAGCCGTTGAGAAGGTCCAGTTCCCGCTGGGACCTGAGGGACTCCTCAACAGTGGCCCGTTTTTCGGCAAGCTCCGCTTCATCGGCGTCCACGAACCCGTCAAGGATCACTAGGTAGTGGGCCTGACGTCCGGAGGCGACAGCTGATCCTCCGGGCTGACCGATGGCGAAGGCGGTGTGGATGACAGGTTCGGCATCGTCGACCCCGGCGATGGAGGCGTCCAGGATGGTGAACGGTTCCGGTTCGATGGGCTGCCTTTTCATATCCCTTGCCATGGAGGCAAGAGAACGGCCGCCCTCGAGAGCCTCACGGAACTCCTGAGCCCTGGCAAGGGCCAGGTCCATGGCTTTGCTGACAAGAAAGCTTCCCAGTACATTATCCCTGACCTTGTCCAGTTCAGGCAGGTAGGATGGGTTCCTCTCAATGGTCTGGAACAGGTACAGTTTGCCTCCCCGCTCGTAGATGTCTCCGACCTCATCCACCTCGGTGTCAAAGGCAGCTTTCAGCAGCTCAGCGGGCAATTCCATTGTCTCCAGAGCGGAATCCCGGCTGAAAAGGGGCGTGGTGATGGTCATGAGTCCCCTGGCTTTGGCCAGTTTATCGAGGGACTCGTCCGAACCGAGCACCTCATCCAGGAGATCGTCAGCCAGGTCGTATGAGATCTCGAAAGCCTTTTCCTTCCGAATCTGTTTCTCGATGGCGTTGCGGACCTCATCGAAGGGGATGAGCCTGCTCTCGCGGAAACTGTCGAGCCGGATCACCTCGAATCCGCTGGAAGTCGGGATCGGATCGGTGACTTCATCAGTCTCAAGGCCGCTGACGGCGTCCCTGATGGAGCGGTCCATCTCGCCTTCCTTGAAAAGCCCCAGGTTGCCTCCCTTTCCGGAGGATGCCACGTCATCCGAGTATTGCCGGACCGCGCTGGCAAAATCGATCTTGCCATCCCTGATCCTCCCGACAACTTCCTCAGCCCGGACCCTGACGGCACTGATGCTCTCGGCTGAGGCATCGCGGGGTAGGGCGAAGAGGATGTGGCTGATCCTGTAGGCGGCCGGTTCGGTGTACTCCGCTTCCTGGTCCTCATACCAGTCCTCGATCTCCTCCACGGTCACTGCAGCGTCAGGTTCGGCCTGTGCGGGGTCGATGATGGCTATGTTCTGCCGGAACATTTCCGGGATCCGGTACGATTCGATGTTCACCTCGAAAAAGTCCATCAGTTCCTCTTCGACAGGTTCGGGGAGGTCGCGAACAAAATCGTTTGGGTCGAACCGGAGGATCCTGGTTCTGGCCTTGCGCGTCAGGAGATGGAGGTTGTCATTCACCTCCTGGGGAGTGATAACTGCCGTGGAGCGGATAAGAGTTGTGACCTTGCCAATAGCGATCTCCCTGGCAAGGGACGATTCATAGGCCTCGGGGGTCATCCGGTTAATGTCCAGAAAAAGCTGGTACCTCCGCGGGGAGAACCCCCCATTCTCCTGAAAAGCCGGTGTGTTGGCTATCCGGGCCGCTACCTCCTCACCCGCAACGTCCACGTCAAGGCGGCGGGCCGCTTCCAGAAGCAGGTATCGCTCCTTGAGCTTCTCCACGGCCTGTCCCCTGATATCAAGGAAATCCAGGGTGGCCGAATCCAGGTTCTCGTAGATTCCCCGGTAGGTTTCGACCAGGGTGTTGTACATGTCTCGATACTCGTTGTAGGGAACCCGGACGTCGCCGATTGTCAGGACCGTGTTGGCGTCCCGGTTCGAGTATGAACCAACCCCCCAGAATGCAAAGACGATCACGATACCGAAGAGCAGGATCTTGATGACCCACGATCCGGCGTTTTTTCTCATGAACTCGAGCATCGGTATTCCCTCCGTTGGTGTACCCGGAATCCCCCGGCAACTTCGTCCGAAGTGGCTGTCGTGCGGACCCGGGTTGATACATGGCCGGGCAATCGGACATTATAAGGAAAAGAATACCGATTGCAAGTGGGGGAAGGGCAGGGAGGAGGCAGGAGGGAGGAGGGAGGAAAAAGCTGGGCGCGGGCGGGAAAGGGGGACACGGAGAAAAGACCCGAGTGGGAGAGCGGGTGAGGGAGAGAAAGGGAGAAACGACAACCGGCGAGGAAGCAAATCTCTTCCATCATTCCGGAAATCAGGACGAAGGATTTATTATCCATGAAACTCCTGGCGCGATTGCGGTGTGAGTTTCGCGGAAAAAGATAAAAAATGGGCTCTTGGGGCGTTGTGGACATTGAAATGGCAGGACTGTTCTGCTAGTATTCGCAGATTCAAGGGCCGGGTGATCCTGTCGCATCCACCGCTGACCCATAATCCCGGTTTCCACCGTAATTTTTTACGATTTTTCTTCCCCCCGGCCTGTACGGGGAGTGATCTTGAGGTGGCTGCATGTTCCTGAACAACATCCTCGGCCTGATGTCCAACGACCTTGCCATCGATCTCGGTACGGCCAATACGCTTATTTTTGTGAAGGGGAAGGGGATCGTAACCGATGAACCGTCGGTGGTGGCGGTGCAGAAGGATAACAGGGGCAACTCCCACGTTCTGGCTGTCGGCCGAGAGGCCAAGCAGATGCTCGGCCGTACCCCGGGCAGTATCATCGCCATCAGGCCCATGAAGGACGGTGTTATCGCCGACTTCGAGGTCGCCGAGGCCATGCTCCGTTATTTTATCCAGAAGGTTCACAACCGGAGCCGGCTCATCAGACCCAGGATCATCATCGGGGTCCCTTCCGGGATCACCCAGGTTGAGAAAAGGGCTATCAGGGAGTCGGCCCAGGAGGCCGGGGCCAGGGAGGTCTATCTCATTGAAGAGCCCATGGCTGCGGCCATCGGTGCCGGCCTTCCCATCGCGGAGGCTTCCGGCAACATGATCGTCGACATCGGGGGCGGCACCACCGAGGTGGCGGTCATCTCTCTCCACGACATTGTCCTTTCCATATCGGTCAAGGTCGGTGGAGACAAGATGGACGAATCCATCGTTGGTTACATCAAGAAGAAGTACAACCTCCTCATCGGAGAGCGGATGGCAGAGCAGATCAAGATCACCATCGGTTCGGCCTTTCCTCCCGATGAGGTCCAGACCATGGAAGTCAAGGGGCGGGACCTCATCGGCGGCGTCCCGAAGACCCTCGAGATCAACAACAAGGAGATCTTCGAGGCCCTGGAAGAGCCTGTGACCCAGATCGTCGAGGCGATCCGGAACGCACTGGAGCGCACCCCGCCGGAACTGGCCGCTGACATCGTGGACAAGGGGATCGTCCTCGCCGGCGGCGGCTCCCTCCTCAAGGGACTGGATGTGCGTCTCCGCGAGGAGACGAACCTTCCAATCATCATCTCCGAAGATGCCCTGACTTGTGTGGTCAAGGGGGCGGGAATGGCTCTTAGCGAGCTGAAACTTCTCAAGCAGATCTCCCTCAGAGAGTAATCCCATGCCGGCCCCGGGCAGCCCCATGCGCGATTTCCTGACGCGCCACAGGGAAGGGCTGCTTCTGGCGGTCCTGGTCATCCTTTCCCTGATCGCCATCTCAAGGCAGGTTCGTGATCCCACCGGTATGAGCTATTTCCGGCGGAGCGTTATCACCGTCATCTCCCCCTTTCAGGCGGCCCTTGGCGCGGTTGTGGGCGGTGTCAACGGATTCTGGAACGATTACCTGTTCCTCGTAGACACCAGGACCGAGAACGAGCTTCTCAGGGAGGAGATCAACCGGCTCCGGAGCGAGATCCAGGAGGTGAGGGAGGAACTTTACCGTGCCGGGCGCCTGGAAGAGTTTGCGATCTACCGGTCGGAGGCCGGTTTGACAGGGATGGCGGCCCGGGTCATCGGTGAGTCTCCCGATCCATGGACCAGGACCATCGTCGTCAACCGGGGATCCGAAGAGGGGGTCGAAAGGGGCATGCCCGTCGTCGTGCCGGACGGACTGGTGGGAAGGGTCATGGCTGTCGCCCCTCACAGCTCCATTGTCAGGCTTATCATCGACCGTTCTTCCAGGGTCCCCGTACTGGCGAGCCGTTCAAGAGCCCGGGCTGTCCTGGAAGGAGAGAACTCGGGTACCTGCCAGCTTAAGTATCTCGACCGTACCGAGGATGTGCGGGAGGAGGATACCGTCATCACCAGCGGTCTGGCGGGGGTTTACCCCAGGGGAATCGAGATCGGGAAGATCACCCAGGTCCTGAAGAAGAATTACGGGCTCTACCAGTATGCCAAGATGCTGCCCAAAGCGCCTCTGACACGTCTCGAGGATGTCCTCATCATTCGACCCCAACCGGTGGAGATCGGGGAATGAGGTTCCTGTACCTGCCCTTACTCTTTGCCCTGGCCCTCCTGCTCCAGTCTGCCGGGATCCCGATGATCTTCCCGCAGTGGGTGACCCAGGGTGTCGACCTTCCCCTCGTGATCGTGGTTCACATCGCCTTGACCCGGGGCAAGAGTTCCGGGATGGTGTCGGGTCTGATCCTCGGTTATCTCCAGGACGCCCTGAGTGGAGGGGTCCTGGGGTTCAACGGAATGGCCATGGTCGTGGCCGGGTTTACGGGAGGGTTGTTGAGGGAAAAATTTTTCGTTCGCAGCACCGCACACAGATCGATCTCCATCGCGGGAGCGGTTCTTGCCTTTCTCCTCGTCAAGATCTCCACCCTGGTCCTGTTCGCGCAGCCTTACCCTCCCCTGCTGTCTGCCGAGTTCCTCTGGGCCCTTACGGGCAACACTGCCGCAGCCTTGTTCATCCATATTCTCCTCGATCGGTTTGAAACCTCCTTCGGGATCCGGCCAGAGGAGGAGATCAGGCTGGGAGACTAGTCATGGGTTCGTTCTCAAAGCGACCCGGTGAGACGCTGCAGGGTATCGAGCGCAGGTTGGCCGTCACCATGGGCGTCATCACCCTGGTCTTTCTCCTGATCCTCCTCTACTTCTGGCATCTGCAGGTCCTTCAGCACTCCCGCTACCAGAAACTGGCTGACAACAACCGGATCCGCCTCGTCGAGATGAAGGCCACCAGGGGGATCATCACCGACCGCAACGGTGTGATCCTCGCCGACAGCAGCCCTGAATACTCGATCGCTCTCATTCCCGAGGACATGGACAAGGACAGGGAAGGTCAGATCCTCTCCCTTGCCCGTTTGCTGGGAAGGGACCCGAAGGAGGCGGTCGCTCTTTTCAAGGGCAGTTCCTCGGGAGCGCCCTACCGGGCCGTCCGGATATTCGAGCACCTGGAGGATGTTGAGGTCGCCCTTTTCGAAGCCGACCAGGAGAGGTTCCCGGGATCCCGCCTGGTCGTGGTTCCGCGAAGGTATTATCCTTACGGTCAGGTGGCGGCACATCTCCTCGGTTATGTTGGCGAGATCTCGAGGGCTCAGCTGGACTCGGGCCGTTATGAGGGGATTCGCAAGGGGGACACGGTAGGAAAGTACGCCCTGGAGCTTGCCTATGACCGTTTTCTCACGGGGCGCGATGGCGGGCGGCAGGTCGAGGTAGACGCCCGTGGAAGGGAACTCAATATCCTGGGAGCCACAGAGCCTGTCCCTGGCGCGAACCTGACCCTGACTATCGACCTTCGCCTCCAGAAGGCTCTGGAGCAGGAACTTTCCGGGATGAGAGGGGCCGGCGTTTTCCTCGATGCGACCACGGGAGAAGTCCTGGCCATGGTGAGCACGCCGGCCTTCGACCCCAATGAATTTTCCCTTCGTCTTACTGATGAGCGGTGGAACGAGATCATCCTCGACCCCGGCCACCCCCTGCAGAGCAGGGCTGTGCAGGGGATGTACCCGCCCGGTTCCACCTTCAAGGTCGTCACTGCCATTGCCGCTCTCATGGAAGGCGCTATAGACCCTGATGAACGCCTCCTCTGTTCCGGCGGGTACAGCTACGGAAAAAGGGTCTACAGGGACTGGAAACCGCAGGGGCATGGAAAGGTGGACCTGCAGCGTGCCGTGGTGGAGTCGTGCGATGTCTATTTCTACCAGGTCGGGGAGAGGATGGGGATCGATGCCATGGCACGCTGGGCTTCGGCCCTCGGACTGGGGCGGAAAACGGGGATCGACATCCCGGGCGAGGCTGTGGGCCTCGTTCCCTCCCCGGACTGGAAGTTGAACTCCAGGGGCGAGGTGTGGTTTCCAGGGGAGACCCTGTCCGCGGCCATCGGCCAGGGTTACGTGCTGGTGACGCCTCTTCAGCTGGCGGCCCTTTACGCCACGGTGGCCAGGCGGGGTGTCCAGATGGACCCGTTCATTGTGAGCCGGTGTGAGGATGTTAAGGGGCAGGAACTGTACCGCAGGGACCCTGCAGTCAGGAGAGAGTCGGAGATCGGACAGGAGGTGTGGGATCGGATCGTGAAAGCTCTCGAGGGGGTGGTTTCCGACGACAGGGGAACGGGACGGATCGCCCGCATCTCAGGCATCCCGGTAGCGGGGAAGACCGGCACCTCCCAGGTCGTGAGACTCCAGGAATCGGTGGCCGGGGGTGAGGGAAATATCCCCTATGAACTGAAAGACCACGCGTGGTTCGCGGCCTTCGCCCCGGTGGACAGGCCCCGGGTGGCTGCGGCAGTGGTGGTCGAACATGGAGGGCACGGTTCTTCGGCTGCCGCGCCCATCGTGGCGCGGATGTTCAAGCGGTACGCCGAGTATTATCCTGAAAACATTTCCGGAGCGGTGGAAGCAGGGGGAGCGCGGTGAGAGGTTTGTGGAACCCCATGCGGGTGGATGCGATCCTGGTAGGGTGTGCCGTTGCCCTGTCGGGAATCGGCATCATGGTCATCCGTTCGGCCACCCGGGGCGGGCCCTTCCAACATTACGGCGGCCGTCAGGCATACTGGCTTGCCATCGGTTTGGCTGCTTTTTTTCTCGGCTACTTCGCCGACCGCCGGCATCTACAGCGCGGAGCATATGTGCTCTACGGTATGATGTTTGCCGTCCTCGTCGGACTCGCGGTGGCGGGGAAGTGGTCGGGAGGGGTGCAGAGGTGGGTCCATGCCGGAGGGCTGACGTTCCAGCCCTCAGAAATGGCCAAGATCATCCTTATCCTTGCGCTGGCCCGCTACTTCAACAGGCAGAAGGCTCAGCCGCCCTACGGCCTGGAGGGGATCGCCATCCCGCTGCTGATGGTTGCCGGCTACGCTGTCCCTGTCGCCGCCCAGCCTGACCTGGGTACCGCCATGTTCCTGGTCCTTATTTCCGCCGCCATGATCCTGTTCGTGGGAGTTCGCTGGTCGACCATTCTCACCCTTTCCCTTGTGGCAGCGGCAGCAGTGCCTTCCCTCTTTTTCGCACTGAAGGAGTACCAGAGGAACCGGATCCTCAACTTTCTGAGTCCCGAGAGGGACCCCCTCGGCACCGGCTATCACGTTGTCCAGTCGAAGATCGCCATCGGATCAGGCGGGCTTCTCGGAAAGGGGTTCCAGCAGGGGACCCAGTCCCAGCTCCGGTTCATCCCCGAACAGCACACCGATTTCATCATCTCGGTCCTTGCCGAGGAGTTCGGGTTCCTCGGGGTCCTCCTGGTGCTCGGGCTGGTCCTTTTCCTTTCCCTTTACCTGTTGAGTTTTGTGGAGTTCACCAGGACGAGGTTTTCCCTCCTGGTGGTGGTGGGCATCACCTTTGCTTTCGCCATGCAGGCGGCCATCAACGTGGCCATGGCCGCGGGGCTTTTGCCGGTGGTGGGTTTGCCGATGCCGCTTTTGAGTTATGGGGGGTCGAGCCTGGTCGTCACGTGGCTGGGGTTTGGGATCATCGCCGGATATAAAAGGCGGAGGTGAGGGGGGGGTAATAACGGCTCCCAATAGCACGCCATCTATCCCTCGACTTCGCTCGGGACCCTAATGGGCTTCGTACTCCATCGTCGGCAACCTCGAAGTATGTTCCATATACGCCTCCAGTTGGCTCCTCAGTCGAGCCTCGTATCTGGTGCACTCTTGTGATCCTCGAAAGGCTCCAGATTGCCTGCGTCTTCCGTCTTAGCTTTGGGGCGTCGCTAATGGCTTCCGCTGTCGCTCTACGAGCTATGGCGTGACAGGTCCGTCTTCGTCACGCTAGCAGCGTGTCGGAAAACCCTGACACGCTGCGTAAAAGTTTGTCGGAACGACTTTTCTAATGCTTTTTGCCTTCAGATCAACAGGTGATAAAGTTGATGGACCCGCAAAAAGTCATCAACGCGCCCCGCGCGGGGCGCCCAAATCAATGACTAGCCGCGCTTGGGAAGGGCGCCCGGATCGATGACCGGAAATCATGTCAGCGATCCGTGAGGAAAGGGAAAATGACGCTTTTCCCTTTCCGTGGAGCGAAAAGTCCCGGATTGGACTTTTTGCGACCCTGTCAAAGTTGCGGGTGAAGATTGCAAGTCATTGTTAACACAAGGTATTATATAAAAAAAGACTCAAAAAAATATGTTCCGACAAACTCCAGCTAGGAGTCTGTGCCCTCCCTGTTAAAAACAGGGAGGTTCTCCGACAGATTCCTAGTTGACGGGTCGGATGAGATCGAAAGCCTTGGCTGTGAACCGCGAACCGTGAACTAAAATCCCTCAATACAGGACGGTGCCCGCCTCCAGGTATTCGGCAAAGGATATCCTGAACGTCGTCCCATGATCCCCGTCGATCTCCATTGTGCCGGCGAGCTGCTCCACGATCACCTTCACCAGCTGCATCCCCAGGGTCGTGGTGTCGGCAAAGTCCATTCCCGGCGGCAGACCGACGCCATCGTCGGATACCTCGAGGTAATATTGCCTTTCACTTGTTGAACGGAACCGGACGGTCAATGTGCCGGCGCGGTCACCCGGGAACGCGTGTTTGAGGGCGTTGGAGATGAGCTCGTTCATGATAAGCCCGCACGGGATAGCCGTATCCACCACCATCTCGGTGTGCTCCACGTCGAGCTCCAGCTTCACCCGGCCATGGCCGACCTGGTAGGATCTGAACAGGTTCTCCGCCAGATTCTTGATATAGCCTTCGAGGTTCACGCTGGACAGGTCGGCCGACCGGTAAAGATCCTCATGGATCAGCGCCATGGTGATGACCCGGTTCTGGCTTTCCTTGTAGATCGATCGGCCCACCGGATCGCTGATGTGGTGGGCCTGGAGGTTGAGGAGCCCGGAGATGACCTGGAGGTTGTTCTTGACCCGGTGATGGATCTCCTTGAGCAGGACCTCTTTTTCGCTCAGGGAATTTTTCAGCCGCGCTTCAGCGTTTTTGAGCTGGGAAATGTCCTTGACCAGGACCAGCAGGTGGGGTTCGCCGGCCAGGGCCATGATCCTGGCCGAAAGCAGGCCGGGCCTGAGCTCGCCTGAGACGAGCCTGAACTCCATCTCCATGTTGTCCGCCAGTCCATGGTCCCGTATCGCGTCGTAAAGGCGGTCCCTGCTCTCGTCGTCCTTCCAGTAGGGGGTTTCCTCGGAACGTTTGCCAACCACCTGGTCAGCGGCGTATCCGGTGCTCTCCACAAACCCCGTGTTCACGTCCACCACGGTCCGGTCCGACAGCCTGACGATGACCATGGGGTCCGGGCCGGCATGAAAGGCGACCTGGAACCGCTCCCTGGTCTCCTCCAGGGCTCCTGCTGTGGCTCTTTGCTTTGTGACGTCCCGGACATACTCGATGACTCCTTCCTGGACCCCGGTTTGCCGGTCGAGGAGTGGGAAGGTGTGCAGCTCCAGCCACCCGGTTATCTCCCCGTCGGCGCCGATCCTGGGGACCAGCTCCACCGCCATGCTCCCCGTTTCCATGGTCCTTATTGAAGGGCAGTTGTCGCACACGGCCTCCCTGCCGTGGTAGACCTCGTAGCACTTTTTCCCCACCAGGGAAGGGATATGTGAATACCATTTCTCCATGGTCCTGTTGACGCGCACGACGTTCAGGTCGGCATCCAGGATGCTGATCCCGTCCTGGATGCTGTCGAACACGCTTGCCAGGAACTGCTCCCTCTCTTCCAGGGACGACACCATGGACCCGATGCGGGCACTCAGGTACTCGAACTCGCCCACGCCCGTGTACCGGGGGGGCGTCTGCCATGCCAGGGAGTCGATGATCTGCCGGATGGGCCGGTGGATGTTCCACCGTAGCGAAAAGTACAGAAGGAAAGCGGCCAGCAGGACGACCACGCCCGTGCCCACCTGGATACTGCGCTCCTTGCTTACGAAGGCCGCGTAGGAGGCCACCTCCTTGAGCAGGAAGATGCGCCAGCCCCACGGTTCGAACTCGAAATGATAAAGGTAATATTCCCGACCGTCGTTGGAAACCAGCCCTAGGTGATTTTCCTGGTGCTTGCGCTGAATAGCCTGGATGAACTTCAGGGGCAGGCTGCCGTCAAGCAGGAGGCGTTCCTTTTCATGGGAGTAGACGGCCGCGACAAATCCCTTCTGCCTGGCGAACTCCTCCAGGGCGCCAAAGGACCTCCCCTGGACGATCCTCAGGTGCCTTTCTTTACCACGGCCCTCCGAGAGGGTCAGGTCGTAAAAGTCCTTGTTGATAATGTTGTAGGTGAACCGGGATGCCCACTCCATGTCCTCCGCGATCCTGCTTGTCTGGAACTCATCCACGGCTCTGAACACCGACATGTTGAGTCCCAGCCACATGAAGAACACCAGCAGGACCACCGGCAGGGTGATCCGGAAGTTCAGGCTGCTGGTGAAACGGCGCATGTTAATCATGATCCGTCCGTCCGAATACGGGGTCTGCGGTCTTGATCTCCTCGGGCCAGGTGATCTCTTTGCGTCCTTCCTGCCACTGGGTGATCACGGGGAACTGACGGATCTGCATCCCCGTGCGATCGACGCCATACCGGCCGATGATGCTCATGGTATCCAGGGTGAACAGCGCTTCGGTGAGTTTTTCCCGGTCGATACCCCCTGCCCTGTGGACGGCCTGTTCGAGGATGGTCCCTGTTGCGAAAGCGGTGGCGGCGTGGTAGGACGGCGCCGTTGAGTAGGTGGCCGTGAACTCCTCCAGGAACTGGCGTGATCCCGGGAAATCCAGGTCCGGGTCGGGTTCCCACTGCGAGGACGAGAATGTCCCCTCGGCCAGCGGACCGAGCCGGTCCGCGTATTCTTGCAGCACCGGTCCTACGGTGGCGTAATAGGCGGCGGGTTGCCACCCGGCGCGGGACAGGGCTTCCCTGCCCGAGACGGCCTCCTGGAGATGACCGCACATGATCAGGAGGCTGGCGCCGGATTCCCGGGCCCGGCCGATCTCGTCGTCGAGTTCCTGCTTGTCCTTGGGGAACGTTTCCCGGTAAACGACCTCAAGTCCGTAGCGCCCGGCCCATTTGGCGGCACCATCGGCAGCGCTCTGTGAGAAAACATCATCAGTGGCCAGGATAGCCAGGCGGTCGACGCCGCTGGCCACCAGCATTTCCAGAAACCCCACGGTGTACCGGCTCGCCGGTGTGTAAACCCCGAAAACATTGCGGCGCCCCTGGGACCAAGGCTGGTCCGAGAACGCGCCGCCTACCAGGACGGGGTAGCCGTGCCGTTCGGCTGCGGGGAGGATGGCAGCGGTGATGGCGCTGGCGTAGGGCCCGAAGACGAGGTCTACTTTGCGGCTCCCCATCATCTCCTCATACAGGCCGGCCGCGGCCGGGCCGTCGCTCCCGTCGTCCCGGATGATAAGTTCTACAGGTCGGCCGGCAATCCCGCCCCGGTCGTTCACCTGCTTTTTCCATAACCGGTACCCTTTCATCTGCATGGCCGACATCTCGGTGTACTTTCCCGTGAGCCCGAGGGTCAGGCCGATCCGGACAGGTTCAGCAGCTCGGGCCGATATCTGGATCAGGGCGAAGACAGCAAGGAAGAAAAGGAGGGACTTTTTCATGATGACAGCCTCTCGCCCGGGGGGGGCCGTGCTAAATGGAGCGGCCCCGCAATAAGAACTTGATAACAGTTAATCACGATAACCTTATTTAGCCAGCCTACGGTTTGAAAGGACTGTCGGGTTGGCCAGGGTGTGAGAGAAGGCAGAAAGGAGAAAGGAGAAAGGAGAAAGGAGAAGGTCGTGACTGGTTCCTGGACCTGGAGCCTTATACCCGGGAACCAGGAACGGTCCTTCCATCACTTTTCACTTTGCTCAGGCCGATCCCCTGGTTCGCTGCACACAAAAGTGTACAGTTGCCCACTTTCGTGTGCGGGCACGGTCCGCAACACCGGGCGGGTCTGCAAAGTTGATGGACATGCAGAAAGTCCATCTATGCGCCCCGCGCGGGGCGCATAGATCAGTGACCGGCAAACATGTCGGTGATTATCAGCAGTCTCGGTGAGGAAGGCGGAAACGACGCTTTTCGCCTTCCCTTGAGCCGAAGGCCCGCACGGACTTTGGCGGTTAACAGTAGTCCCGCCTGGACATTTTTGCGACCCTGTAACATCACGCTGCCATCCGTTTGGCCAGGAAGTTCTCCATGAAGATTCTGAAGATCGTCTCGATAGCCGGTTTGATATCCAGGAACCTGAGCCCCATCCCGGCGGGCAGTTCGTCTGTGCCCCTTGACTGGGTGTGCATTACCTGGCTCCGGAAACTGAAACTGTTGCGAAGTCCGGGAAGGTTGAAATCAAGATCTACCTCGGTCCCGGAAGGCAGCGGGTTCACTGTCTGGATATACATGCCTCCTTCCCCAAAATTGTGGGTCGTCAGGGACAGCTTTGAGGCGGCGCTCCTCAACAGGACGGGAATGGCCATGGGAGCGCGGATATAGATCCTGCGGTTGTTGGAGAGGCACAGTTCAAGGCTGGTAAAGAACTTCCGGATGGACATGGGCCGGTGCACGATCTCGGCGAACCCCGCCTGCCGGGCTTTTTCATTAAACAGGTGGTCCTTTCTGGAACTCATGAGGAGCATGGGAGGGCCCGAAAGGATACGGTCCTTCCTGATCGTCCGGCCCAGATCCAGGGGATCGCAATCCGGGATCCGTTCTCCCACGACGAGGGCGTGGGGCAGGCTCTGGTTCATGAAGTGGATGGCTTCCTCACCGCTGATCGCGGAGTAGATCTGATACCCCAGCCTGCCGATCACCCTCTCCAGGTATTCCCTGTCCATCTCAGACGCCTCGATCACCAGGACCCATTTCATTGCCTCCTCCTTTCAGGTTTCGCACCTTTCCTGAAAAATGATGTATGCAAGGGTTGAGCCGGGAAAAGGCCCACCTGCAATGGGCGTGGAAGGGGGGAAAAGGGGAAAAGGGAAAAGGAAGGTCGAGTGGAAAGTAAAAGGGCAGGCTCACAGTTCACGAATTTTCGTTGATGTGCCTCCGGTTGTAGATGCCCGTCAGCGAATCCGTGGTGGCGAGCATCACCTCCTCCGTGATGTCCCGCATGATCAGCTGGATGCGTCCCTGCATCCCGGCCTTGTCCATCCTGATGTAGAAACCCGAGAATTCAAATACACCCTCATCGTTTCGGAACCTGACATCCTCGACCTTCCCGCTCCTGAAAAGCGTGGTGTAAATTTCCGCCCACTTCATGGGAGGGACAAGGTTAGTTATGCGGCTGTCGATGATTCCTGAACCATATCGGCCCAGTGCCTTGTCGTTGGCCCAGACGATGAGCTGCTCGGATCCGGTATCGACGATCTCCAGCAGCATTTCCGGAAGAAGGTTCATGATCTCCTTATTGGTTATCATTCCCACACCTTGCTGGGTTGTTGCGGGAAGTTCCCTCGGTTAACGTAACGTGCATCGTCAACAAGGTTTTTTCATAAACCCCGAATTCGATCGCGATCCCGGGGTTGGGGGAAATCAGAATGAGAAAAATCAAGGTGCTCGGAATAACCGCTCGAAAACAGCCAAGGGTACCCACGGACATAGGCTGTATCGTGAACATCGGATCGAAGGGCCATGTCTGCAGGATCCTCAACATCTCCGTCCTGGGTGTGTATGTTGCCATTGAGCCGGTCCCGGAAGTAGGAAAGAATGTCGAGCTCACCTTCTCCGTGCCTCCGGTAGATGACAGTATGGTGGTCAGGGGAGTGGTCAGGTGGAACTCGAACACGGCTGAGCGGGCACTGCTCACGGGTGCTGGTATTGCCTTCGTCGATCTTCCAGGGGATATTGAGGACCTCATCGCCGACTACGTCAAAAGCCGCACAGGCTGAATATTGACGGCATCGCAAAAAGTATCATTCTTCCAACTATTTGAAAACCATGGATAAAAGGTTGTTTTTCCTTTTAACGGGGCGTGGTTTATGGTGGAATATGCCAACGAAATCAATGAGTTGCGAGGAGTTGCCATGTTCCATACCAAAGACTACAAAACCCTCGACATGTTCGATCCTTTCGAGCATTTAGGCCCCAGGCGCCGCAAGCTTCTGGAGAGCTCCTGGGCTCATCTGTTCAGGGAGGAGGTCCTTCCTGAACTGCCGGTTCAAAAGCTCCTCCTACACTACAGCGAGCTTCAAGGTCGTCCCACCAAGGAGCTATACGCCATGCTGGGCCTGATGATCCTCCAGCAGATGCACGATCTGACCGATGACGATGCGGTTGACCAGTTTACTTTCAACAAAAAGTGGCATTACGCCTTGAATATCACCGGTGAGTCGGATGAGGAGGCCTATGTCAGTCCCAAAACACTGTGGAGCATACGGAAGATCCTTACCGAACACAACCTCTACCTTCCCCTGTTCGAGTCCGTGACCGCCAAGCTTGCCGTGGTGTTCAATGTCGACACCAGCAAGCAGCGCATCGACTCGGTACACATACAGTCGAACATGCGTCATCTGGGCCGCGTCGGCCTGTTTGTCGCCACTATCAAGAAGTTCCTGCGCAACCTGAAGCGTCACCACAAGGGTCTGTTTGATGTTCTGGACAAGGAACTGACCGACCGTTACATGTCCAAAAAGGGCGAGTCGGCTTTTTCCATGGTCAAGCCGTCCGAGTCATCCAGGACCCTTGAGACTCTGGCCAATGACCTGTTTTACCTGGTGGATCGGTTCCGCAAACTTCCCGGCATATCCTCCATGACCAGCTACCAGCTTCTGGTGAGGCTTCTCAAGGAACAGTGCATTGTCGAGGATGACGGGGAGACCGGTAAGAGGAAGGCCTCGGTCAAACCCAACCGTGACGTTCCCTCCGACTCCCTGCAAAGCCCTTCCGACCCTGACGCCGGCTACAGTGGGCACAAGGGCAAGGGCTACCAGGTACAGGTCGCCGAGACCTACGAGAACAGCGAGGAGAAGAGCCAGCCTTCCCTGATAACCCACATATCGGTCGAACCCGCCAACAAGAGTGACGCCAAGGCCCTGATCCCCTTCATCGAGGATACGAAGAACCGGGACCTGGGTCCCGAGGAGGTTCTGGCCGACACCCTCTATGGGGGCGACGAGAACGTCGAGAAGGCAGCGAGCGAGATGAGCGTCGAGGTCGTCTCGCCCGTCAAGGGGCCGGAGCCCGGCAAGGACAAGAGTGTAAGCCTCACCGATTTCACCCTGGCCAAGAGAGGGAAGGTCACCTCCTGTCCTCAAGGCCATGCGCCGTTGAGAACCAAACACAAGAAGGAGCGCCACAGCGCCGCCTTCGACAAGGAGACCTGCTCGGTTTTCCTGAAGGCCACAGGTGTCAACATCCTGCGCGCCGCTACGTTCAGAAACAGGAAAATCCAAGACAACGGGCCTTATTTACCCCATTCTCAGCTTGTTTTGGGACTTATTGATGCTGTCAAAGAGCTGTTGTCGTCAACTATGGACGATTTCAGAAAAATGATACGTCAATCGTACATTGGTAACCAACTACCAGAAAAAACCGCAGCGTGACTAATTGCGGGTCCATCAAGGTTGATAGAGTCGCAAAAAGTCCAATCCGGGACTTTTCCTGGCTCATTAATGTCCTGGGGAAAGGGAAAAGCGTCGTTTTCCCTTTCCTTACAAATCAATGACTTACGGAGTGAGTCATTGATTTGGGCGCCCCGCGCGGGGGGCGTTGATGACTTTTTGCGAAGTCATCAAAGTTGAATGTTGAATTTTTGGATCGCTTTTCAGAACCCTATTCTGAAAAGCATTTGAAGCGTTCCTGTCCCAACATCGTAGCCGTCCCCCTCCCACCGGCTTATGTGGGCGTCGAATCCCAGGCTCGCGGCCGGGAAGATGGGCCAGCCGATTCCGCCGCCCAGGGTCACCCCAGCGCCATCGACATTCTCGAACTCGTGTGCCGAGATGAGGGCGTAGATCCGGCTGGAGAACCCTCCCAGGTCCATGACCCACGCGGGCCCGCCCATGACAGCCTCGTAGTCCCCATGGTCGTGGGAGCTATTCTGGATGGCGACCATGAGCCGGATGCCGCCGGACCCGAAGGTCCCCTCCAGGGTGGTCCCCATATCCGTGTCCACCCAGTCAAGGTCATCGTCGAAGGAGACGAGCCCGAACCCGGCCCCGATCTCCACGATAGCGTGAGCGGGGGAAGGGAAGATCAGGCCTGGACCCAGTCCAAGTCCTAGTATTAAAAACAAGGCAAAGAGTCTTATCTTCATGGTTGACCTCCTTTGGGGAAATATAGCAGCTTTCAGCTTTGAGCATAAACCGTTCGACTTGACGACTGTACGCCGAAGCGACGGAGCGAGAAGGGCTTTGTCACTAGTTCCCTTGCTTTTCTCGTTCAGTCGCTCAGTCGTATCGTCTCCCATTCTTAATGTCGTTTAGTCTATCAGTTGTACAATCGATTAATCGGACCTTTATGCCAAAACCCCTTAAAGGATAATTTCTCTAGCCTCTAATATTTCGGGTAACCCTCTGATCTCCTCCAACACCCCCTCCGGGATCCTGCTGTCGAGCGACACGAACCCCAGGGCGCTTCCCTGGTAACTCTCCCTGCCCAGGTTGAACCCCGCCACGTTGATCCGGTTGTCGCCCAGGATCGTCCCCACCTTGCCGATCACGCCAGGCCTGTCCTGGTTGGAGAAGAAGAGGAAGGTGCCTTCCGCTACCAGGTCCACCCGGAACTGGTCGATGGTGATGATCCGTCCCTTGAGATCCGCGAACACGGTTCCCTCCATCGTGTTGGCACCCCGGTCTGTGATGACCCTGACGGTGATGAGATCGCTGTAGTTCTTGACCCTGTCCGCCTTGGCCTCCACGATGGACATCCCCCGCTCACGGGCATAGTACGGGGCGCTGATGTAGGTGGCCCCCTCCTGCTGCCTGAGCTCGATAAGGCCCTTGAGCATGGCGAATGTATAAGGCTGGTATCTGAAGGGGCAGTCGAAGACCTTTTCCGTAACGTCCTCCGCGAAAAGGGGCCCCACAAGGGTGACCTGGACCTCCTCGATCCGCCCGATGGTAAACTGGGACAAAAGTCGCCCCATCTTCTCGGCCAGGTCGAAATAGGCCTGAAGTTCGGGGGCCAGTTTTCCGCGGACGTAGGGCAGGTTGACGGCGTTCTCATAGGAGCGCCCTTTCAGCACATTGACGACCTGCTGGGCGATGATGACGGAAACGTTCTTCTGGGCCTCCTCGGTGTTGGCGCCGAGGTGCGGTGTGACAATGAGGTTTGGAAGGCCGTGGAGCGGTGAGTCGGCCGGCAGGGGCTCTTCGGCAAAGACGTCCACGGCGGCCATGTAAACCTTCCCGCTCTTTAACGCGTCCGCCAGGACCGATTCGGCGATGATGCCGCCGCGGGCGCAGTTGACGAGGACGACACGGTCCTTCATGAGCGCCACTTCCCTTGTCCCGATCATGCTCGTGGTCTCGTCGGTGAGCGGTACGTGGAAAGTGACGATGTCGGACACAGCCAGGAGGTCTTCAATATTGTCCACGAGCTCGACACCGATCTTTTCGGCTTTTTCCCGCTTGATGTATGGGTCGTAAGCGACGATCCTCATACCGAAGGAAGTCGCCCTCTTGGCCACTTCGCTGCCGATACGTCCCAGTCCCACGATCCCCAGTGTTCTCTTGTAGAGCTGGATCCCTACGAACTTCTTCCGGTCCCACTGGCCCCCTTCAAGGGAGTTGTGGGCAAAGGGCAGCTTTCGGACAGCGGCAAGCATCATGGCGAGGGTGTGTTCGGTGGCCGCCAGGGTGTTGCCCGTGGGGGCGTTCATGACAATGATCCCCCTCCTGGATGCCGCCTCGATATCCACGTTGTCGACACCCACGCCGGCCCGGCCGATGACCTTGAGGTTGTCGGCCTTGTCGATGACGTCGGCGGTTACATTGGTCCCACTCCTGGTGATGAGGGCATGGTACGGACCGATGGCCCCCGCCAGACCGCTCCCCTTAAGGGAATAGTCTTCGACAACTTCCATCCCCTCCTCGGCCGTGAGGATGTCGATCCCTTCCTGGTCGATGGTGTCTGTGATGAGTACTTTCATTATTTTTTCCTGTGCATGAGGTTGAACGGAAAGCCGCCAGCTGACAGCTGATAGCTAAACTGTTCCACGCTTTCCGTCAACTCCCTTCCCGCCGGAAAAAATAATATAATCTTGAAGTAGACACCATGCAGGCAGGCATTAAGAAGCTTCTGTCGCCTTTTCCCGTGACGGTCAGGCAGCCTCCCGGTACAATGTTCGGATGCTTGACGCTATCAAAAAGGCCCTCCGTACGGACCCTTTCCTCGACAAGCCCCTTCCCATCGGTCTGGCGGCCAATTCAGCGGTGCTGGTTCCCCTTTTCGAAAGACGCGGCGACACGGGAGTGCTGCTGATCCACAGATCAAGCGACGGGGGTCCGCACAGCGGGCAGATGGGTTTTCCGGGAGGAATGACAAACCCGGGAGATGGGGGGGACCTGCTTCGGACAGCACTCCGGGAGAGTGAGGAGGAACTTGGCTTCGATCCCGGAGAGGTCAGGATCATCGGTGAACTGAGCCTGAGGCCCACCGTCGTTTCGGGGCTTGTGGTCAAACCCTATGTCGGGATCATTCCCTGGCCCTGCACCCTTGTTCCCGACCCAAAGGAGGTCCAGGGAACCCACATCACGACGATCGGCCACCTGCAGAGGGAGGTCATGCCCGGACACAACCCCTTCAACCTGCCTCCGCCTGTCTACCCGGTGGATGATCAACCGGTCTGGGGTTTGACAGCGAGGATAATCGCCGAGTTCCTGGAAAGACTCAACTCGGCAATTCAAGATTGATGACCTCGCGAAAAGTCATCAACTTTCAGGTGGCGCCTCTTCAGCCGGGGGTTCTCCCCCCCCGGCCGGAGCCTCTTGGGCGGGAGCTGACCCTTCACCTTCCCCGGCGGGCTGGTCCTCCGCACCTTCAGCTGAAAGGGAGGCTGCTTCTTTTTCTTCTATGGCGGTCCGGGCATCCTGGACGTGGCGGTTCGTGGGGAACATCTCGATGAACTCCTCGAGAGACTCGATGGTGCCGGCCTCCTGGTAGGGAGCGTACTCGAGATCCTCGATAAGGTAACTGGCTTCCTCGACGTGGCTGTTCTCAGGATAGCTGGTGATGAACTCTTCGTACCCGTCGATAGTGTTCATCTCCTGGTAGACCACGAACTGGAGATAGTTCATCCTCTCGGCCGCTTCCCCTGAAAAGGAGCTTTCCGGATACCGGGCCAGGAATTCCGCGTAACCTGAAGCCGTGTTCTGCTCCTTGTAGGGAGCGTACTGCAGGTCGCCAAGCTTCGTTGCAGCCTCCTCCGCGGCGGGGTTGTCCGGATAAAGAGCCAGGAATTCAGTGTAACCGTCGATGCTGTCCTGCTCCTTGTAGGGAAGGAACTGGAGTTCCTCCATCCTCGCCTGAGCCTCGGCAACGCTGGGGTTTTCCGGATAGGCCGCAATGAACTCGGCGTACCCTTCAGCGGTATCCAGCTCCTTGTAGGGAGAATACTGCAGCTGGACCATCAGGACCTCTGCCTCCGCCACGTGGGGACTGCCGGGGTATTCGTTGATGAACGCCTGCATGGCCTCGGCCGTACCCTGGTCCTTGAACTGGTTGAAGACGGCCGCCCCCAGAAGCTCCTGGGCCTTGGGAACGTTGGGGTTATCAGGATACCTTGAGATGAACTCCTCGTAACCTTCCGTGGTGGCTGCCTCCTCGTAGGGTGTGAACTGGAGTTCATACATCCTTGTTGCAGCCTCTTCAACGTTGGGACTCTCCGGAAACTTCTCGATGAACTGGGCGTAAGCTTCCGCGGTATCCTTTTCCCGGTAGGGCGCGTAATCGAGGATGGAGGTCATCTGGCTCATGGCCCCGTCCACCTTGTCCTGCTGAGCTTTGAGCTCTTTGCGCTCGGCCAGAAGAACATCGTTCTTTTTCCTGATCTCGTCCATCTTTTCCTGGCTCTTGACACCCGACAGGGCTGAAACCTGTGTTTTCAACTCAGCCTTGTTCTTTTTAAGTTGGTCACTCAGGTCGGCGCTGGCCTTTTTGAGGAGTTCGTAGGCGCCGGTGATATCGCCGCCCTCCTGGAGCTGCTGGGCCTCCGCCACGGGGTCGGCTTTGACTATCCCCGGCATCCCCAGGGTGACCAGGACCGCTCCTGCCAGCACCCAGACTGCTATCCGTTTACCGATCATGCTCAGATCCTCCGTGTTTATTCTTCCCGCCGGCAGGGAGAGAACCTCCAGGGCCTCCATCTCATTCCCCGCCGGTCTGCTCGCTATCCTTCCGAGCCTCCTCAGCCGCGGGCCGGACCATGTCCAGTTTCCACAGGCTGATGATCTTACCTCCACTCAACAGGGTCCCGGTGACCGCGTACCGATTGTCACCGGTCCTGAAAAAAACCTCGAATCCGGTCAGGCTTCCATCCCCGGAAGTGTAACTGCTGACAAGCCTGTCGTCGAATGCCACCAAACGGCCCTTCAGGTCCCCGACCGCGTCGTTGGCCTGGAAAAAATCCAGGGCCAGCTCGTCCTCAGCAGGGGTCAGCTCATAGGACGTCTGGAACTTCACGGGGTTCGACCGGGACACGAAACCCATCTCGCCAAGATTGACGATCTTCCCCTCCTCGTGGGTGATCTGGATACGCCCCTGTACGGGCACGCGATCCAGCGGATCTCCCGACATGCTGTGGCCAGCCAGGATCCAGCTGCCCGGTTCTGTGATGAAGGGGTGCTCCTTGCGAAAAAGCTTCTTCAGATCACTCACGATCCGCTTTTACTCTTTGTCTTTACGGGCAGCCATCCGGTCCTGAACCCCGCCGATGTAAACGAGGACCCAGACGCAGATCACGGCCAGCGCTCCTAAAGAGAGCGATTCCCACATTGGCACCTTCTGGTTCGTCTCCCCGCCCCAGTAGATGATGGCACCATATACGGCGATACCGATAAAGACGGACGCCGCAAGGTTCTGCAGGAACTGCAGGGACCCTCTCTTCAGACGGCTCACAGCACCCGACCTTTCTCAGGCAGGACAGTGACTTCCCCCGTCTCGAGGGAATAGATCGCCCCCGCCAGGATGAGATCCCCGTTGCGGACCGCATCGGAGATAACCGGTGACCGTTCCATCAGTTTTCTCATGGTTTGCCGGGTGTTGGCCTTGACTGCCTCGGAAAAGGCATCCTCGTGATTTTCCGATTCCTCGAGGACAGACCTTACCGCCAGTTCGATCTCCTTTACGAGTTCGCCCAGGACGCCCTCGGCGCCGCCCTCCATGGCCGCCTTGACGGCACCGCACCCCTCGTGCCCGAGCACGAGAAGGAGAGGCACCTTCAGCTGGGCAACAGCATATTCAAGGCTGCCGATGACGCTTGGACCCGGCACCTTGCCGGCAACCCTCACCACGAAGATCTCTCCGATCTTCTTGTCGAGCACGTGATGGGGGGGGACACGGGCATCCGAACAGCTGAGGACCGCCGCTATGGGGCTTTGAGTCTGGACCATTTCCCCGAGGTTCACCGGGTCGCCCAGGGCTCTGTTTTTCCCCGTCACGAACCGCCGGTTCCCCGCGAGAACTTTTTCGAGCACTTCCGGGCCTTTCATAAATACCTTCTTTGAAGGAGTTTTTCCAATTCAGTTCAATTTCGTATTAAACCAGCAAGTGCGTTATCCCGTCAAGGGTGATGGTCAGCCCGAAATCCGCATTCGGTTTATTACGGCCGCTGACCGGGGCGTTGAAAACGGTAAAGGCCCCGCTCTGTTCCCACCCAGACTTCCCGCCTTTCAGGGACCGGCGCAACGGCCAGAGTGTCTCCCTTAAGTCCGTCGTCCATCCCGTAACTCTCGAAAACAGGCTTTTCCCTGCGCACGATGTACTCCCCGATATTGAGGTAGCGCCTCAGATCGATAATGGGATCGGTGAGGTCGGCCCCTCTCCTGGTACCGCCCGCCGGAACGGTGTCAAGACCAGGCCCGCTCCCGCCGGTGTGGGCCACCCAAAGGGCAGTTCCGTCCCGGACCAGGTCGCTGACGTTTGCGGTGCTGTACCCCACCTGGAACCAGCGGTATTCGAAGGGCCGCGTGTCCCTTGTCCCCGAAAGGCTCCCGCCCCACTGGGCCTGTGGATAGTTGGTGGGCCAGGGCCTGCCGGCGGCTTTCCCGGAGACCCCTCCCCATAACAGCCCTCTGTCGGTGCCGGCCCAGATAACATTCTCGTCGACAACGATGGACCGGACTGCCCGGTCATCGTAGAAGTGCACAACAGCCACCGAACCGCCGCCCACCACGGCCAGGCGGGATTTGTTGTTGGCGAAGACCACCCGGTCGGGCCCCACGGCGACAGCGGTGACGGGGGGGGTGAAAAGGTCCGCCATCCTGGACCCACGGACAAGGTCGTAACCCAGGCCCAGATAGACCTCCGCCTCATCCTCTGCCATGTTTTCCCCGGACAGCGAATCCAGCCATTTTTCCTCCGGACTGTACATGATCCACGTGCCCTCCCTCAGGACCGCAAACCCGTCCCGGGTGCCCACCCACAGGGAGGTCCCGGGAAAGTCGTCGTCCTTGCCGTCAACGGCCAGGGAGAGCACACCGTCACCGGGGAGTCCGGAGTATTTGCGGCTGACCACCTCCCACTGACCGTCTGAAAGGATGTGCAGCCCCTCCCCGTCGGTCCCCACGAAGAGACTGTTTTCCTGAAAAGCGAGACACGTCACCTTGCCTGGATCCTTCAGGCCGGGGATCTCCAGGCGCTCCCACCCTTTGCCCTCCGCCTTGAGGAAGACGCCGTCGGGGTTGGCGGCCGCCACCTGGCCGTCTCCGGCGGCGAGGGCGGCGATGGGACCCGGAAGGTCAGGTTGCTGCCCGGACATGCTGTAGCTCGGGGGAATGGGAGTGGCGCACCCGGCAGCCAGCAGCAGGGATATGGATAAAAGGGGAAGCATTCTGAAATACGTTGAAAATGACATGGGACCCTCCGGTAATCAGCAAGGTATACGGTCTAACAAAAGTACCATCGGTCCCTTTACAAGTCCAGTGTCCCTGGTGTGAAAAAGCAGGTAAAAGGGAGGAGGGAGGAGGGAGAAAGTATTCGTGGGTCTTCCGGTTAATGCGCACCTGGTTGTTGCCACTCCAGATCCGCAAACCGGAATTGTTGATGGCCATAGGCCATTTTTCATTACTTTCCGGCATACGACACCCGGGAACCTTTCAGGGAGTCTCCGACAGGTTCCCGGGTTTGGGTCTTTACAGACAAGGAACCGGGAACGATAATCGCTAAAGGCCGTCGCACCCGAACCCGGCCTCCGAACCGAAAGGCGCAGAGTAAGGTCATGACATTGAACAGAGCAGATGAATACTGCTACCACATCAACCTGTCCCTGCTTAAAGGCAGCCCGGTCCCATGCTATCTTGCCGACACGGAGGGAAAGCTCACCTTCATTAACCCGGCAATGGAATCCCTCATCGGATATTCGCTGGAAGAGTGCATGGGGCAGCCCGCGTCCACACTCTGGTCCGATGCGGCACCCGGCATCGGCACGATCGACCCGGGCAGCTGGCAGGGAACCGTCCATGTTCGATCCGGCAAAGGAGAGGAACTCCTCGGCCAGGTGACCACAACCACCTTCCACGACCCTGGAGGCGGTTCAGATATCGTCCTGGGGACGATCGCCGACCTGTCCCCCTACCAGTCAGCCCTTGACACCCTGCGCTCCCGCAACGACCGGCTCGGAGCCCTTGCCAGCATCGCCGCCCGCATCAGCGTTTACGGGGACACGCGCCAGCTGGCCCGGGAAGCCATGCAGGCCGTAGCCGACCTCCTGCCCGTAAAAAACGCCTTTCTGATCCTCCTCGACTCCGTCACCGGACAGCTTGCCCTTCTCGAGGGCTACAATATTCCCTACCAGGAGATGGACCGCTATCACATTGAGACGTCCTGGGAAGATTGCCTGGAGGGGAGAGTGGTCCGTGAGAAAGGGGCGATCCTCATCGAGGACGTATCCGCTGATCCACAGGCCGTCCATTACGAGGTCGGGTCCAGGTCCCTGGGGCTCATCCCCCTTCTGTCCCGCGACAGGGCTATCGGAGTCCTTTCAGTCACCACTCAAGCGCCTCACTCTCTTAACCAGGAGGACATGGAGTTCCTCGTCACCCTGGGATCCCAGCTGGGGATAGCCCTTGAAAACACCAGGCTCATCGGAGCGCTCAGGGACAGCAACGTCCGCCTCCAGCAGCAGAACCAGGACCTCGAGGAGCTCCTGTCGGTCATCTCCCACGACCTGCGCAGCCCTCTGGCCACCATTGGCGGATACGCGTCACTGCTCATGAAGAAGGCAGAGAAGCTGAGTGTCGAGGAGAAGATCAATTTCGCCGAGATTATTTTCCGGAAAACGAAGGAGACATCCCGGAGGTTCGACGACCTGCTGGACGTTTTCAGGGTCTCCCTCGGGCAGGAGAAGGATGAGGCCGTCGAGGTGAACCCGGAACAGGTCATCGGGCAGGCTCTCGTGGAGGCCGGCTTTGTGGAGGGGACCTCCCCGGTCCGGGTCGACCTTCCCCAGGGTGTCCCCCACTTCATCGGGTACCCCGGGCATCTTATGCTTATCTTTACCAACCTGTTTTCCAACGCCCTCAAGTTCATGGGAAACCAGGCCGAACCCCGCGTTACCGTGGATTACGAGCCTACTGAAAGCTCCGGCCGGATGGTTCACCGGTTTATCGTGGCGGACAACGGAATGGGGATCCCATCCGACTACCTCCCCAATATCTTCCGTCCCTTTACGCGGGGCCCATCCGTCGAAGATATCCCCGGTACCGGGGTGGGCCTGGCTTCCGTCAACCGGATCGTCCGCAGCCACCAGGGAACCGTCGAGATCAAGAGTACCGCGGGAGAGGGGACTTCGGTAACCTTTACGCTGCCATGGAAGGTGGCAGGCTGATTCCAAAGGGCCATGTCATTTTTGATCTGGTCCGCGGCAGGTGGTTTGCGGTTAACAGATCTTTCGCCAGCCGCCAAGGTAAAAGTTGAATCCCGTCCTTATTTCGAAAATGATAACCGGTGATTATCAGTTTTCATTGTCAACCGAGTGCAGAATTTCGACCTTGTATATTGGTGGCTCGGTCTGCGGAAAGCCCATACCAGGAAGATATGGACTTAATCGATAAGTATTAAATACTTCCATCTTTTCGTCTAAAAGGAACACATTAAGACCTCCCTTTTGAGTCACCAGTTTTCTGCCCCCTATTTCGACCGTTATCCCTTCCCCGATGGTTGTTGAGAAGCTGTTAACGGAAAAGTCCCTGCTAAACCGGAATCCCTCCAGTTCCGAACCACTTGCGAAATGGATCTGGAACGGTGTTTCGATATCCTTTCGCTCCAGGATCATCAAACCGTCAGCATATAGACCCAGATACCTCCCTTTCCCCTGAAGGAGTCCGGTATTCAACCCCCTGAAGAGGGATTGACTTTCAGTCGGGATCGTCTCAGCAAACTCCGTAGAGGTGATGACGGCAAGCTGACGGTCAGTAAGGCTTTGAAGAAGTTCGGACAGTGATATCCAGCTGTTTTTAACCAGTGACCCTGTGTGGGTGCCGTTTTTCAGGAAACCGGCCCACAGGTCCAGATCCCTGGCCGTCGAATAGAAAGGTTCCTTGTCATGCCGGCTAACATTCCTGAGGATCGTGCAATCCTCTCCATTGCTCCATCTGGAGAACTTGAAATACTGTGCGCCCAAATAACCATGATAGAAGAAGGAGCCACGTTGTGACAGTAAGATACGGGCCTGATCGGGTAAATGATCAAAGATCCAGGTGAGCTCTGCCTGAAGAGGATTATCCTTTACCTTGACATCAGTATAGTTATGGACCGCCAGGGTTGTGGAAAGTATCACCAGAAATGACAGGTATAAATTTTTCACACTACGGCTGGGGATATCGTTAATGAGGTTACCCAAAAATAAAGTAAATATGAGAAAGGACGGCAAAAAGTATACCTGGTAATCGTAAATATCGTAAAAGATCGTAACTAAAGTCATCCCCGCGAAGGCCAACAGAAGGAAACGTTCCACCGGTTTCCTTTCATGACCGGCACGCCTCCGGAGGCTGAGGCCCAATGAAAAAATACCTGGGAGTACCAAATAGCCAAATTCAAGAAATATCTGGACAATGAAGCGGGCAGGCCCCTTTAGCAACAGCGCTGTTCCGACGTAAGGTAGCGTTTTTTGATAAAATTGCGCCCCCGAAATATAAAGAAGAAACCGGCTGAAAGAGGGATTTTGCCCTATGAACTCGGAATAGGCCATGGGGCTGTTGGCAATGTTCCAGATGTACAGGTACTGGGACATTCCCAGGAGAATGGAAAATACGGCGACAAAAAGAAAATTCCGACTGAAAAAGACGCGCTTATCGGTTGAACATATCAGATACAGCAGGGCAGGGAGAAGACCGATCATGGAAAGATGATTCCCAAAGCTGACAGCGTACAACAGCAAGCCACCGTAAAGGTAACAGGCCCGCCTGGTTCTTTCATATCTGATGAACAGCCAGCATACGACGGCAATAAAAAAGGTGTTGAGCGTATAAATTTCCGCCTCGGTAGCCTGGGTCCAGAAGGTGAAGGAAAAAGCCAGGATCAGGGGTACTGTCAGGGAAGCGACAATGCTGGATGTGAGGTTCCGAATTATACAGTAGACCAGGAGAATGGTCAGAAGCCCGAAAAGTACGGACAGGAGAGCGACCCTTTCCGGATGCGGGGAAAAGGTGAAGGTATTTCCCGCCGCTCTTGAAAGCATGAGATACAGTGGAAACCCCGGCGAATGTGGCAGCCCGTCCACAAGAGTGAGGAACTGGAATTTGACCGAATCGCCGAAATTTATCCTGCCTCCGATACCCGGATAAAGGGTGTTTAAATAGAGGCCTCCGCACACCAGGAAAATGACGAGCGGGATCAGCCTGCTTATCAAAGTTTCAATATGGGGGTGTGAGATACGGGTCATTTTTTCCTGACTTCATCGTGCCTTTCCCTGAAATACAGAGTAACCGGCCTGGGCGTGAGTATATTACATGTGCGGCCGGGAAAGCGAGGGAGGGAAAAGAGGAAATCGGGACCCGAAGATTGTGCCCGTCTTCATTAACGCCTGGAGCGTAACTACGCTGCGGCAAAAAATAAAAAAGACCAGACTTATGGATTTCGTCCGTCTTCGCTAACGCCTGTCGGACCAGCTTCGCCGTGACACTTTAAAATGATAAACGACGCCCAGAGGCGTCGTTTTCATTTTAAAGTGGTGGAGCTGATCGGGATCGAACCGACGACCTCTTGACTGCCAGTCAAGCGCTCTCCCAGCTGAGCTACAGCCCCACATTTTTAGAGAACGTTTTTTATACTCCCGATGCCTTGCGGTGTCAACCTGCGAACATGCCTCTGTCAGTGGCCATTTTCGGGGATAGCAGATCATCCCCGGCTTGAGGAACCTTCCTATTTCGCCACTTCTTTGCCGCCAGCAGTTTTGGCTGCGGATTTTTTCGCCGGGGTTTTTCTGGCCGCGGGCTTCCTGGCCGGAGCCTTTTTGGCAGACGGCTTTTTGGGCGCCGGTTTTTTGGCGGCTGTTTTTTTGGAGGCTGCCTTTTTGGCCGCGCTTTTTTCAGCCTTCTGGGTCAGTTCGTTTTCCAGCTGGGCGATCTCCCGGTCGATGGACTTGATCTGGCGGAGGAGCTCTCCTGTCCCGGCGACGGTAAGGGCCGGATCCTTTTCCACCAGGTCCCAGTATCGCTCTCCGAGCATCTTGACGACCTTGCCCCTCTTGAACTTCAGCGTTTCGATGTCGACGCGGGTCTTTGCGGTCATCGACACCTTGGAAGCTTCTTCAGCCCCGAGGGAGGCATACTCAACCACCTTGCCCCAGACATCCCTGAAAAAATTTTCCACGTCCTCGTTGATGCCCTTCCGCGTTTCCTTTTCGCTCTTCTTTTTCTCTGTCATTTCGATCCTCCAATGGGGAGATGGATTGTGCGGTTACCCGGAAAGAGTAGCAACGGGCGTGGTAGGGGTCAAGGGGGAGGGAAGTGAACAGTATACGGTTCGCGGTTCACAGTGAACCGTTGCGGCGGAAAAGTGAGAAGGAATATTGGAAATTGGAAAGTGTTCTGAGTCTGTGACTGGGACTGCCTTCCCCGTGCTCCGCACTGCCTCTTTCAGAACTCCTTGTACACCTTCGCCAGGGATTCCCCCCCGATGTGCAGCTTCATCTCGCAGAAGTACCCGAAGGGGGTCAGGTGCGCCTCGTAGCCGGCGCTCTCGAGCCGTTCGGCGGCCCGCACCAGGATGTCCCGTGCGTATTCAGGGTCGGCCCGGCTTTCCGAAAGGTGGGAGAAGAAATGAAGGACCACCTTCTTCGTCTGGAACTTCCCGCACAGCCACTTGGCGTTCTTGAGCAGCTTGTCCAGGACCTTCTTTCCCTTTCCGGGGTCGTCCTCCTCGGCCTGGACGAGGGCCACGACGCACCCGGTGATCTCCCTTTCCTCCTGCACATCGGGAGCGGAAGGGAGGGACTTGGCGTGGGTCGAGTAGTAGAAGGATGGCATGTAGAAAAGCAGCAGTTTCATGGTCAGCTACCTTTATCAGCCGAAGTCATTCAGCAGACTGAGCGACTGAGGGACTGAGGGACTGAGGGACTGAGGGAGAAGATCAAACCAACAACACCCTGTCAACTTGTAATTGCACCCTGTGAATAGATATCTTGATGTTTTTTCGTCAAGTCGCTCCGTCGCTTCGTCGGCAAGTCAAACGGTTTTTTTGGTACGACGTAGAAACTAGCACGGAATATAGAAACTACTTTCTTTCCTTGATACAATTATAAATTATCGACCATCGGTCAAACAGACATCACGGGGAAAAAGAATATGCCATCTAAAAAAACAACTCCATCGAGCTGTATATCCAAACCGAACTACCGCGGCGACCTCGCCTATACCTGCATCAGCTGCGCCGGGCAGTACCCCATCGAGGAGTTTCACTACACCTGCCCTGCCTGCGGAGCCCTGCTCAAGCTGGTAGACCGGACCTTCGACACTCTTCGCAAGACTCCCGGTTCCCGGTGGCGGGAGATCTTCGACGGCCGGCGCCGTTCCAACGAACCGGCCCTGTCGGGGATCTTCCTCTTCCACGAACTCATCATGCCCTTCGTCCCCCCCGAGGATGTCATCTACCTGGGGGAGGGCCACACGGCAATGGTCAAGGCCAACGATGATCTCACCAGGTGGCTGGGCTCTCCCTTCTACGTCAAGAATGACGGGCTGAACCCTTCGGCAAGCTTCAAGGACCGGGGCATGGCCAGCGCCATCAGCTACCTGAATCACGTTATCAAGAAGAGGGATCTCGACCAGGTTCTGGGGATCTGCGCCAGCACAGGGGACACCTCGGCCGCCGCGGCCCTTTACCTTTCCTACCTGCCCAAGGGAAAGGTGAAGTCGGTGGTGCTCCTGCCCAAGGGCAAGGTTACCCCGCAGCAGCTGTCACAGCCCCTCGGTTCCGGCGCTACGGTCATTGAGCTTCCAGGCGTGTTCGACGACTGCATGCGTATCGTGGAAGAGCTGACGGAAAAGTACGACGTATTCCTGTTAAACAGCAAGAACCCGGTACGCATCAACGGTCAGAAGAGCTACTCATACGAGGTAGCCCAGCAGCTCGACTGGAAAGTTTCGGATCTCGTTATCGTGGTCCCCATCGGCAACGCCGGCAACATCACCGCCGTGATGGAGGGGTTTCTGGACCTGCACAGGCTCGGTATCGTGGACCAGCTTCCCACTATCATCGGCGTCCAAAGCCACCATGCCGACCCGGTCTACCGCTGGAACGTGACCGGTAAATACGCTCCGGTGTCAGTCACCCCGAGTGTCGCCCAGGCTGCCATGATCGGCGACCCGGTCTCCTTCCCCAAGGTCAGGCAGCTGGTGGAAGAGCACTTCGATAACCGCTTTTACACCGTCAGGGTCACAGAGCGGGAGATCATGGAGGGGATGCTCACCGCCAACCGCCACGGACATGTCGTCTGTACCCAGGGTGGAGAGTCCATCGCCGGTCTCAAGAAGGCGGTAAACCAGGGGCTGGTCAGGGAAGGAGACACCTTTGTCGTGGATTCCACCTCCCACCAGCTCAAGTTCTCCGAATTCCAGCGGATGTACTTCGAAGACGCGTTCCCGCCGGAGTACGGCGTCAACACCCTGGATGAGCTCAGGAACGCCCCGGTTTCCCTGGAAGGCAAGGCCGTCGAGGTGGCGGAGTATTTGAAGCTTAAAAAGAGATAGAAGGTAGAATGTGGAAGGTGGAAGGTGGAATGAAGGTCTTACGGTGATCCCCCTTTCCCCTTTCCCCTTTCCACTTTAACCTTTCCACTGCAGCAGAAAAACCGTTTTCCCTGCCATGCAAATGAGCGCTATCAGCTTCCGCAGACTTATCGTTCTCCTCATCATTTTGCTTGTCCTCACGAGTTCCAGGAGAGTATGGGCAGGGGAAACGGTTTTTCTGCTGCATGGCATCGCCAACATCCCCTTGTCCATGAAGTTCCTGGAGTCCCGTCTCAAGGGCGCCGGTTACACTGTCTACAACCTCGGGTATCCGAGTACCCGCGTCTCCATCGAGGATGCGGCCCGGGAGGTCCGGCAAAAGGTGGACGCTCTGGCAGGTCAGGACACGGTGCATTTCGTTGCCCACAGCATGGGAAACCTGGTGGCGCGCAAGGCCCTCGAGGGGGGGCTGCCACACCTGGGGAAGATGGTCATGATCGCCCCGCCCAGCCGGGGATCCTTCGCGGCCCAGCGCCTCCATGACCTGGACATCTATCGGTGGGTCTTCGGTCCCGCCGGCCAGGAATTGCCTGCCCAGAACATCCAGTTTTTCGAAAAACTGCCCTTACCGCCGTGCCCCTTCGGCATCATCGCGGGAGGGCTGGGTACAGAGGGCGGCTACAACCCCCTCATCCCCGGCGACGACGATGGCACCGTTTCGGTTGAAGAGACGAAACTGTCCGGAGCATCGGACATGGTCGTCATCAGGAGCACCCACACCCTTATCCTGTTCGATGAAGAGACGGCAGATCAGGTGATAAGCTTTTTGAAAACAGGACGATTTCAAAAACCGAAAAGTGAATGAAGAAGGATGAAGGAAGAATAAGAACTTGAAACAGAAACATTGATGACTTCGCAAAAAGTCCATCAACGCGCCCCGCGCGGGGCGCCCAAATCAATGACTCGCTCCGTAAGTCATTGATTTGTAAG